>WTAK01000001.1 GCA_013139625.1 Candidatus Delongbacteria bacterium
TTTCTTTCTTATCACCTTTTTTCTTTTTTCTTCGCAATAGAACTGCGATACCTGTAGCAGCTATGAATAATACAGCAACTTCACCCAGAGTATCCAAGCCTCTATAAGTTACAATTATCGCTGTTACAATATTCTGAGCTCCAAGCTCTTTGGCTCCACTTCTTTCGGCATATTCTTTTCCGACTCCGGTCAAAGCAGTTGTTTCTTCAATATTATTTACAATAACGAAAAACATTACTACAAAACCCAGCAATAATATCACTGAAAAAATTCTTTTAATCATTTTCTTCCTCCACATCTTTTGTTTTGTGAAGTGCATATAAGAATATAAGTGTTGATAAACCTGCGCCAATTGCAGCTTCGGTCATTGCTACATCAGGTGCCTGCATAAGTAAATACAATAAACTTGCAAATAAACTTACCACTCCAACTGCGATGATTGAAGATATAAGATCCTTTACATGCATTGCCAATCCAGCTGCGATGATCATTGCCAAGCCCATTAGTATGAAAATACCTTGTTGTAATTCCATTAATCTACCTCCACTTCAGTTGCTTCTTTCTCTTTTAGCTTGTCAGCAACTGATCCCTTTGTTAAAGGAATGCCTCTGAAATGAGCTGCTCTTGCTAATGCATGACTTGAGATAGGATTTGTTAATGCTATGAACATTATTATTATAAGTATCTGGCCTAACCATTCATAGTGGCAAATACCAATTCCTAATAATGTTAAAATTGTTCCTAATGTTGTTGCTTTTGTTCCTGCCTGCATTCTGTTATAAAGGTCAGGCATTCTAAATACTCCCAATGCTCCTAAGAATAAGAATATCGAGCCTATAAGCGTTACTATTGATCCTACAATTCTATACCATTCCATTCTATAGCCCTCCTTCTAAGTGACGAGCTACGGCTACTACTCCGATAAAACTCAAAATTGCATAGACCATTCCAACGTCTAAGAATATTACTCTGCCTGATATACATGCTATCAAAGTAATTAATGATATTGATATCACTGTAAATGTATCTAACGCCACTACTCTATCTGCCATACTGGGACCTTTGATAAGTCGTAAGGTCGCAAGTATTATTCCTGCTGATACAAAGTAAGTTGATATTTGCAATAATATCTCCGGTAAGTTAGTCAAAGATCACCTCCAGATATTTTTCAAAACTTGCCACGATTTTTTCTGTTGCTGCTTTTTCATCCATATTTGTTACATCTATCCAGTGTATATATAATGTATCTTCCTTTATATCCACTGTAAGAGTTCCAGGAGTTAATGTTATTGAATTTGCCAATATCATTCTACCCATTGCTGTTTTCAATTTCGTCTTCACTGTAACAATTCCGGGATTAATACGGATCACAGGTTTTATTACCCTGAATGCTACATCAATATTCGCCTTGATGATCTCAATAAACAAAAAGATTACATACCATAATGAATAAACTATCTTTTTTGGACTGAAGATCGGCGATCTGAGATGATTTCTAAAGATAATACTCACGATCAATGATAAAGCGAACATTATCAGAAGATTGTTAATATCTTTAGTTCCTGTCCATATAAAATAGAACAGAGTAAACATGATCGTTGAAAACATTATTTTTAAAATTTTATCCATATTTATCCTTTATATCGTTATTTTAACAGTTGTCCGAACCTGAGAGTTGAACATCTAATTTATCATTATTTTCAATATTATCGACCCATATATCATTCAGAGTAGTGATACCTTTTAAAATTTCATCAATCTTTTTTTGAGAAACTTTTTCGAACATGGTATTAAAATAATTAATTGTGATATCATAGAGTTTCTTGGAAGTTTTTTCACCTTTTTTGGTCAAAGTAACATTTATTCCTCTCCTATCATTGGGATCCATATCTCTTCGCAAAATACCAGCTTTCTCTAACGATGCTACGATCCTAGTAACTCCGCCGGAAGTAATGTTTAATCGCTCCGCCAGATCTTTGACAGAAAGTACATCAGCGTCAAAATACTGCTTCAAACAATTCAGCTCAGAACAAGTGATATTCAACTTAGCTGCAATTTTCTTATCTTTGAATTGACAATTAATTTTCATCATATTCATAATTTGAGATATGATAGTTATTTTATTCTTATCCATAGTCCTGCCCATTTTTAATTACATTGTAATTTATTGACACTCTCAACTATTGTCAAGTGAAATATTTAACATTTTTAATTAATAAAATCCGAAGCGAATTTATTTTTTTGTTTTACCTTTTGATCTGTCTTTGTGTAGGTTCTTTAAATGATCTGAAATTAAAAGCTAGCCCAAGATTTAGACCCCAGTAAGGATAATCCTTATCTGTATTAGTGAATTTGTACATATATGTTCCACCAAGTTTAACACTTATTTTTCTGTTCACCATTCCGAATCTGATCATCCCAACAGGTTCAATAAATATGCATTCATCTTTGTATTTAATAGGAATATAAGCATAATTATCATCATAGTAACCCAGGTCGATAAGGTCAGATTGTAGATATCCTGCTTTAAAGCTAAAACCGAGTTCTGTGTTCGAATTATTGCCGTTAATTCTACCATAATTGTACTGTAAAAAATAAACCTGATAATCACCAAATATTCTTCCGAAAAATATTCCCTCTTCTCCTACCCCATAACCGTATCCGTAACCGCAGTACAATTCTTGAACTTTTCTGTTCCCCAAATTTTTATAAAGACCTATAGCCGGTTGAAAATAATATGCATTTTCAGAGATCATACCTCCATATCCTTGAATAGCTATTCTATCGGTCAAGCCGTATGATACTGTAGCATTTATGGATGGTAATGAAATACCTGCATCCACTCTTATATCATTCTTATGATTTATAAGCGGAATATCGGTCGTTATAGTTTGATAGACTGGAGCTCCACATCCTGTGATAAAAAAAACTATTACAAGAGATACCAAAATTAATCTGATCTTTTTCATAATTCTATCCTATCCATTTTTCCATTTAATTCCCGTGTTATTCTAAACAGTTATTACTACATTACCAACCTTATGACCTTTATCAACGTATCTGTGAGCTTCAACCATTTGCTCAAGTGGATAAGTTCTATCGATTATTGTCTGCAACTTTCCTTTTTCAAAAATATCTTTGATTTGAAGTAAGTCTTCAATCTTCAATTTGAATGAGTCAGCAAGAACATTTAGATAGATCCCAGTCTTATTAAGTGATATTTTACGTTGTGAAGAAGGTATCTTGCCAACAGCATCAAAAATAACATCATAGGTCTCCCCACTTAAGTTAAAATCTTCTTTGATGTAATCTACAACTTTATCTGCACCAATTGATCTAACCAATTCTAAATTCTTAGTACTGCATACACCTGTAACTTCTGCTCCAAAATATTTAGCGATCTGAACAGCGTATGTACCTACACTCCCGGACGCACCATAGATAAGAACTTTCTGACCTTTTTGAATATTTGCTTTTCTAAGAATGATCAATGCAGTTAACCCACCATTCACTATCGGTGCGGCTTCTTCATATGTCACACAGCTTGGCTTTAGTGCTATTATACCATTTTCAGGCATACATTTGTATTCAGCATAAGCACCAAATTTAAACCCTTCAAAGGTTGAAGCAAATACTTGATCACCTTTTTTGAAAAGCTTAACATCTTTACCTATTTTAGCGATCTCACCCGCTAGATCCATACCTAGTATTTTATTTCTTGGTCCTCTGAGACCTAATAATAGTCGAATAATAGGCTTGGCTATAAAATCCTTAATGGGACCTAAACCTGGTTTAAGTGCTCGAATTTTAGCATCACCAATATGAGCTGTAGTTGCATGTATTTTTATAAGAACTTCATTATCCTTAGGAATTGGTTTGTCCACTTCCGCCAGTTTAAGTACTTCTGGAGGTCCGTATTTTGTGCAAATGATAGCTTTCATATATTCCTCGATATTAAACAATTTTCTTCTTCACAAACAATGAATGTGAAGGATTTTTCCCTTTAATATCAAAAGTAAACTGCCATTCACCTTTTACTTTTTTGAATTCGATCTTATTCTCAACAAATGCAAAAAGCATGAATTCAGTTCTTGAAATTGTTATAGGGTAAAGCTCCTCTCCTTTTTCTCTCTCGTAAATCAATTTATCATCTTTCAATATTATTTTTCGTTCGAGTTTATCTTTTTCACACCAGTATGTTCCGCAATACTTTTCCAAGATACCTTTATCTATCTTGACAGGTATATATTTATTTGCAATTTCACCTTCTTTTAAATCGCAATCTGATTTTATTACCTTAACTTTCTTTACACCTTTGTATTTATAGAATTTGAATGTGATCGGTAAACCTTCAATTTCGAATTCATTACCAGAAACATGAATTAATTTTTCGTTAAGCCTACT
>WTAK01000147.1 GCA_013139625.1 Candidatus Delongbacteria bacterium
TTCGGATTTTATTGGCATCTTCAACCAAAGACAATCGTCGGTTTCGTAGTAAATGGTAGCGGTGATCGATTTGATATAGAAGGTGAATACATACAAATTGATCAATACATTTACGGTCTAAGTGCAATACACTATCTTAGTGATTCTTTTGGGAAGGGTTTTTTCCTGAGAGGAGATGCCGGAATTGCGGTATTATCACTTACAAGTTCTTTTGGAGATGAAGTTACAAGTGAAAATGGATTTGGAGTTCTATTGGGTGGTGGTTGGTCATTTGATTTTGGAGGGACAAGACTTTTGCTTAATGCCAATTATGCTCATCGTATTGTTGAGGGAGAGTCGTATGGTGCAATTGGCTTTTCAATTGGGGGATTATTTTAGTTCTCTTTCTGAGTATTTTTTATCTTTTTTAGATTTGTAAATTATGAATACCCCAATAAGAAAGATAATAATATTAATAATTGTAAATGTGAAAATCGGTAGATCAGCTGAAGGTATATCTGGAATAGCATCCATTGCTGTTTTAGTTGTAAAAAGCATTATCTCATCATAGATCGAATAACCTATGAGAAGTAAACCGATAAATCTTTTAAATCCTTTTTTGAACAAAGTCATAACTTAAATTACTATAAAAATATTTCAAAAGCAATCAGAACGAAAATATTTTTCTTTTGTTTAATCAGTATAAATTTAGCATATTATAACAAGGTAACAACTTACAGGTGCATTAAATGAAATTTTATCTTTTTTTGATTATACTTCATTGTTGGTCTGTATTCGGACAGGTAAGTCCTAGCCGAGTTGAGCGGAGGACTTTTTTATCAAACTCACTAGGTGTAGAAAAGCAATTCAAGATATACCTTCCATCTGGGTATGATGAAAGTTTTACTAATTATCCGGTTGTATATTTTCTTAGGAACCATGAAGATGAATGGTTTGCAGGAGGTTATTCAGGGCGTGACGGTACAGCATTAAAAGAGGTAATTGATGGTTTAATTGATTCGGAAATAATTGGTAACTTGATTATTATTGCTCCTAATACTGGAAGTACTAGTGGAGGGTATGCAGGATTGGGAGTTAATATGCTCAGACCGGACCTTATTTATGGTACCGACGGTATAGGAACCGGTCTCTTTGAGGATTATATAATAGAGTTAACAGCATATGTAGATGAAGAATTTCGTACAATCCCGGATCGGAATCACCGAGGTATTGATGGATTTTCATTAGGGGGGTATTCTTCTACAATGCTAGCACTGAAACATCCCGAACTTTTTTGCTCTGTAGGATCGTACGACGGAACACTAATGTGGCTTGATCTTGATGATCTTACAAAACCATGGGTAGATGATGATTGGTGGATGTATGATAATTATGTGACAAATCCTGTTTTTAATAATCCCCGGGATGTATCTTATTTGTTGCTTCATTCTGCAAGTAATATCTTAAACTCAGCAGATTCAGATAAACTTGATAGTATTCGTACTGTTCGTTTTCATATCTCTTGTGTAAGCCAGATAGTAGGTGGAAATCGAGCCCCGAACATGCAGTTCATGAGTATTATGCGTCAAAAAGGTATTTGGAACCGTTTTGAAAAGGGAGTATTACATCCAACTGCATCACACACTTATGGAAATGCCGACCTCCATGCTACAGGATCTCTTATCAATCATTGGCAAGCTTTTAATGGAACTCAGATCTCCACACCTGGAATTGTAGAATTCAGCACAGTAGATTGCGAAATTGGTGCTACAACAGAGGTTGTTATTTTCAATTATGGACCAGACAGTATAACAGTATCATCAATATATAATTCCGAAGGTGTTTATCAGCTTGAAGATGTCCCGTATTTACCAAAAACTCTCTGTGCAGGTGACACACTATCCTTTAATGTTGAGTTCAATCCACTTAAAAACATTATCTACACAGATATGATTCAGATTACAAGTAACGACCCTATTACGCCGATTTCAAAGATAATTCTTCACGGTGAAGGAATTAATGAAGTCTCGATTGCAGAATCAATGCCGTCAACTTTTCAAATATACCAAAACTACCCTAACCCATTCAATCCAAGTACAACCATTGAATATTCTATCAATAAAAAATCACATGTAGAATTGTATGTTTATAATTCAAATGGTGAGTTTATAAGAAGACTGGTAAATGGAATACAAGAAACTGGTTCTTATAATGTTGAATTTAATGCTGAACAGCTATCAGTAGGATTATATTTTTACGAACTTAGAATTGATGGAATATCTGCCAGAAATAAAAAAATGCTGTTTTTAAAGTAATATTTTATAGTGTCTGAGAATCTCTGTTTCAATATTTTTCTTTTGTTTAATTAAAATAGTTTTAGCATATTATACCTCGTACTACAATTAAAAGGAGTTATTTATGAAGCTGAAAATGATATTTATATTGATTGCTATGATAATAATGTCATCATGTGTTACAGTTAAGCATGTATCCCCGATGGAAAGGGATAACGATAAACTCGAAGAGAAAGTCGTAGAAGAAGTTAAGGTTGAAGAGAAGAATCTTACTACCGGAAATAAGATAAGCCAATACTCTCACGACCATAATATAACGGAAGTGGAAGCTCAGGGTATGGGAGTTGACAGAGAGTCAGCTATCAAAGATGCTCAGAGAAATGCTATTTCAACTGCAATAGGTACTTACCTTGTTTCAGAGCAGGAAATGAAGAACTATATGACAGTCCGAGATGATATTCTTTCTAAGAGTGAAGGTTTTGTGAAAGCTTATGAAGTGATAGATCAGTCAAGAGAGGTTGATAATAGCTGGACTGTAACTATCAAAGCTGCTGTAACTAAAGATATTGTTATGAGTGACATGGAATCTCTGGGAATTCTTTTAGCTCAGCTAGATAATCCATCATTGGTTGTTTTCTATGCTCCGAGAGGAGTTAAGTACGATAAAAGATATACAGAGCAAGCAATTAATAATATCAATCAATATTTTACTATCAACAGATACGATGTTTACGATCTTGAACAATTGAATAAGATGATCGAAGATGACATTGCATTAAAAGAGATCGGTTTGGATGAAAATGTTACGATGGCTGAAATTTTATCTAAGAAGTTAAAGGCTGATATTTATGTTACTGTGGCAATAATGCTTGAGGACCTTGGTAACGGAAAGAAGAAAGCTAAAGCTACTGCAAAGATATTTAATTCTTCTACTGCAAAACTTCTCGGTGTTCAGAATGGTTACAGTGATGAAATTTGGGGTAATAACACAGCTTATGATGCAAATATAGATCAGGCTATCAAGAAACTTATGCCATTGATCATGAATCAGGTTAAAGGGTACTGGGTTGAGCAGCTTGACAAAGGAAAGATGTATGTTCTGATGTTCAGTGATCTTCCACAGGGAAGGCAGTATAAAAAGGCACTTTTCGATATTTTAGATCAAAGTTCACGTGAAGTTAAGAAAATTTCTTACGAAGAATATAAGATCTGGATCAGGAAATCTATTGACGAATATATTGATTCTGTAGGCGATGCTATTCAGGAGCAGATCTATGAGGGAAAGGATTTTGATTATGAAAATCGTGGCGAAAGGATCAATATCTTTAAGATCAAATAATGCTAAAATCTATGTACGGGCGTAATTTATTACGCCCTACTTTTTCGCATATTTTGCTTTGATCTTCTCCATCATTTCTTTGATACTATTCTTTGCGTTCTCAACATTTTTCTCTGAAGCTTGAGATGGTGGATATAAAAATAGATCCTCAGGTATCTCTTTTAAAAACCTTGATGGTTTAGATTTTTTCTCCTTACCGTACTGCATTCTTGTACTCGCTGAAGATAGATATAATTTTCTCTTAGCCCTTGTAACACCAACATAGCACAGTCTTCTTTCTTCTTCTATATTCTTATCTTCAATAGATCTTTTATGCGGTAGAATTCCATCTTCAAAACCACAGATAAATACATTCTCAAATTCAAGCCCCTTTGAACTGTGAAGAGTTAACACAAGAACTTGATTCCCCTGATTAGTATCATCAGATTCCTGCAAAAGAGATACTTTTTCCATGAAACCATTGATCGTAGGATTTCTCACTTCTTTCTCATACCGTTTTACAGAGTTTATCAATTCCTCAACATTTGCAACTCTTGATATAGATGCTTTTGTATTTTCTTTGCTTAGATATCCGAAATAGTCGATATCATCTATAACATTAAGTAGAGTGTCAGACACAGAATGGCTATTAGAATATTCAATATTCTTTACAATAATATCCAAGAACTGAGAGAGATTGAAATGTTTTGGAGTGGAAATAGTACTTATTTTCTTAAAAGATCTGAGAGCAGCATAGAAGTTGATATTTTCCTGTTCTGCATAATTTGAGATCTTGAACACTGTATCTTCTCCGATACCTCTTTTTGGTGTGTTGATTATTCTGAGAGTAGAAACTTCATCAGATGGATTGGAAAGAACAGATAGGTATGCTAAAATATCTTTGATCTCTTTTCTGTCATAGAATTTATAATCACCGACAACTTTATAAGGTATATTACTCTCTCTGAAAACCTCTTCAATATTTCTACTGAGATAATTTGTACGCATTAGAACTGCGTAGTCAGAAAAATTTTTGTTCTTATCGTCTTTGATTCTTTCAGCAATAAGTTTTGCTTCATGAACAGCATCAATTCCCTGAACATACTCTAAAGGTACATTTATCTTATGGTGAGCTTTAACATTTTTGATTTTTCTCTCTTTATTGTTTCCAATGATACTATCGGCAGCGGACAATATTGTAGATGTACTTCTATAATTCACATTGAGTACAATTGTCTTACAGTCCTTCCATTTTTTTTCAAAATCCAAGATATTTCTAAAGTCTGCTCCACGAAAAGCATAAATGGATTGATCATCATCACCTACGACAAACAAGTTATTATGATTACCTGCAAGATGATTTATGATGGCATTCTGTATCGGATTTGTATCTTGGAATTCATCGACCATTATATATTTAAATTTTCTCTGGTACTTATATAAAACTTCAGGATGTTTACTCAAAAGTTCGAGCATTACAAGAAGCAGATCATCGAAGTCAAAGGCGTTATTGAATTTCAAGATCCGTTTATATTCAGGCAATATTCTTTAGATCGGAAG
>WTAK01000373.1 GCA_013139625.1 Candidatus Delongbacteria bacterium
GTTCCATGATAGAAACTTCCTGTTACATCATTATTATTATTGCCAAAATCCCAACCTGTAATATCATCAACTAAACCATTACCGTCATCATCAATTCCATTGATATCATCCATATCCCAAACAACACCATCTCCGTCAAGATCTTCCCCCGGGTTCACCCATATATTATTTTCAAGATCTTCATGAAGAATGTCAGTACCACTGTCAAGCACTGCAACCAGTACATTTGGATTCCCAGACTCAATATCCCATGCTTTATAGGAATCAATTCCCCATTCTAATAGCTCATCATGATGATGCCATTGATCATTGTAAATCGGGTCATCAGATGCAACAACATATTCTCCTATCGTATTCGGCTCAGCCATATTTACTAACCCACTTTCAATATACTCCTGAACTTTCATCAAAGGATCAACTCCAGCCGGTATCTCAATATCCATATAACCGAGAATATTTGTTCTTAAAGCTGTACAACCAAGCTCAGTTAATTTTGTATTTATCTGTAATTCCGATAAATCTTCATTAAATTTTACAGTAATGACAGAATTATTCACAAGGTATTGGTCAGAACCCTCAATTTGATACCACTGATCGTTTATTTTTTCGTATTCACGACTATTTAAAGTGATTGTCTCAGCATAAGACAATACTGATAAAATCAGTAACGCAAATGCAATAATTACATGTAATTTTAGTAACTTCATAACTCTTCTCCTACATTAAATTTTCTAGTTGAAGTTACTAACCTTTTTACCTTATATTTGGTACAGGAGGTGAAGGTAGTAACTTATACTTAACTATTCCGTATTTTACTTTCCGGGTAGCCTACGGTACTTCTTAGTTTAATTTGCGATCGATCACCTCCTTTTCTATTTCGTATTTTTTGGACAAGGTGGCTTTAGCCCCTTGAAATAATCAGCTCCCTAGCGCAGGTACAACATCTTTTTTGATCTTAGATTTACTCCATCAACAGACAGTTGGTAAAAGTATATTCCGCTATTCAACTTTTCAGCATTAAAATTTACTCTATGAATGCCTGTTGACATTTTTTGATTTACGATATCAGTAACAAATTGCCCTTTTGAATTGAATATAGATATTTTAACTAACCCTGAGTTTTTTAAAGAATACTCAATCTCTGTAACAGGATTAAAAGGATTAGGATAATTCTGCTGAAGTATATAATTGTCAATTGTAACTTGTCCATTGTCAATTCCCAACGATATATTTTCTCCAATCCAAACCCCGTCACCATGTGTTGCTATATATATCTTATCTTCATTGGGTACAGGAATTGCGTCTAATGTTCGTTTCTCATAACTTCCATCTAGAATAAACCAGTTTTTACCTGCATCACTACTGTTATGAATTCCATTATTTGGTGTGCAATAGAGCATTATATCAGGATTGGTTTTATCGAATGCTAGGTTATTAATTGCTGGAACAGGTACACCCGGCCAGTTTAGATATTCATCAATAATTTCAAAAGTTTTTCCCCAGTCGTATGTAACCGTCAATTCATTCCTATCTGAAAAAAAGATAATATTGGAATCGAAGGGGTGAACTGCAACTACTTCTTTACTAGATGATACAATATCACTCCAAGTATTACCTCCATCTAAACTCCTTTGATTTGAAAAATATAGAGTGTCAGGATGATTAGGATCAATAAAGATCAATGGATAACTTTTTAACGGGCAAGAGTTAATTACTTCCCATTCATTTCCATAGTCAACAGACTTGTATAATATATAACCAGTGCTAAACAACGATGTAACATAAATTACGTTGTTTGAATAAAAATCAATTTTGATATCTCTTATATCTCCAATTATATTGTTTCTTATATCTGTAAAAGTTGTACCTCCATCATAGCTACGCTTTAAATGCTGTCCACCGTAATATAATGTATCCGGATTATTTTGATCATACCTGATTACATAAACATCCTCCTCGTTAACCTGATTCCAAGTATCACAACCGTCATTACTTTTCCAAAATCCCTGATATCCTCCAGCATACACAATGTTATTATTATATGGATGAATTTCAATATCCTGAATATAAGAATTGAAAATATTTTTATTTTTGAGAACACAATTTAATCCACCGTCATTCGACTTATAAGTACCGCAGTATGTTCCAAAATAAATATTATCCACATTTAAATAACTTGTCTCGCAACGATTTCTAAGATTGACACCTCTACCTGCACAAAATGTATCTATATATGTCCATGAATTACCGGCATCAGTACTTTTCTTAACATTACCGTTAAGTGTATTTTCCCAACCTTCAGCAGCATAAAGATTAAATTCTTTATCTGCATATAAACTTGTTACCCAATCCTCAGTATAATCAGGTATCCATGTAGTTCCTCCATCATCTGATTCAGCTAAGTACCAATCCATCCATCCTGTATAAATTATACTATAAATATTTTGATTATTTGACGGATTTGCCGAAATATCATAATAAGTATATTCCTCACTTAATTCTGTCCAATTTGCACCACAGTCCATACTTTCCATCAAACCCCATGAAAATCCAGGCTCACCTGAACTGCTTACACCTATTAAAATATGATCCTCGTTTCCCGGTTCTATACTTATATTGCTGATACTGTAAGACGAGCCATGAGGCACACTATCAACTAAAGCCCAGTTATTACCTCCATTCTCCGTATAGTATAAACCCCCATTTTCCAACGGTTGATTTTCATTGTAATTATGACCACCTGCACCAGTAAAGATCTTGTCAGTATTATCACTGTTTACATGGATAAAATCCACATCAAGTGTGTCAGGCAGACTAGGGTCTGTTCTCTGCCAGTTGTTACCTCCGTCACTGCTTTCAAACAAACCTCTGCTTCCGAAACCGATCCATAGGTGTTCTGAATTGTTAGGATCAATTGCAATATCATTTATAGGATAATTTTCCCCGAACCACCAGCAAGGCAATGTGGGTGAATTATCAAGTGAATCAGGCCATTCAGGAAGATTTACAGTCGAACATTTCATCCAGTTTTCAGCCATATCCGTGCTTTTATAAACACCGTCTCCGAGTGTACCGATATAAATAACGTTAGAATCTGATGGTGCAACAGCTAAGCTTAATACATGAGCTGAATACGGTCCGTTCCTTGTCCATATTTGTGCAAACAGCGTAAGCACTATTGTTAGAATTAGAACAAATATTAACTTTTTCATGGTATTACCTCATATTTTAAATTATCATATCTATAAATAACATAATAACTTAGATGTCCGTTTATTTCAAAGAAAATAATTTTTTATTTAACAACAACTCCATCCCATCCATACTTCTTAACATACTCCTTCAAATTCTTAGGTCTATACTTCAAATCCTGCTCCCAGCGGACTTTTACCGACTCATGAATCAAAACTTTACCTTCCTTATGTTTAATCGGACGATAATCCTTTCCCTTTATCCTAAAAAAACCTTTTCTGGAATTATGAAGAGTTGCTAACGGATTTGTATTTAAACTTTGTTCTAAATGTGCTTCAACAGACAATCCTGATTTCTCAGACTCTTTGATCATCCAGTCAAAAGCATTATCCGCCAAGACAGTTCCATCCTTATCAGGTTTATAACTACCGCCTACATCGCTATGAGCACCTGCAAACCAAACCTGCTTCATATCCATATTATCTCGATGTTTCCAAATAGTCGGTTCAAAATCAGATCTATGCTCATCAATAGCCAAAGCGTGTCTTGCAATACGAACATTCTTACCTATTTTTGTATCATAAAAGACATCTTTATCCTCAAATAATCCTAAGAACGAAAGAGGAAGACCCATTGCACCCACAGTATCCCAAACACCAACAAATTTAACTTCTCTGGATTGATGCGAGTATTTCTTTCGAAACTCAACTGATTTTGCACCACTTGGTTTATAATCCTTACCTTTCCTTTTATAATGTTGAAATGCTTTATGGATCAAAGGAGCATCAGGTCTTTTGATAATACCACA
>WTAK01000398.1 GCA_013139625.1 Candidatus Delongbacteria bacterium
TCATTACGAAACAAATATGTGTCTTCATTTCCGAATATCAGAACATCTGTATCTCCATCATTATCATAGTCTCCGCATACAATTGTACCCTGCTCAACACCAGGTAAATTTAAACCAATATCCGAAAAAAAGCTGTCATCATTTCTGTATACTTGAGTAAGAACCATACTCTGATCATAGTCATAACCAGTTGCAATTATGTCAAGGTCTCCATCGCTGTCAAAGTCTATCCAAGAGGATTTAGAATCGAGTATGCTAAAATCACTGAGAAGATATGGTTTATGGATGAATATGCCATTAGTATTTTGATAAATATATGTTGGCATGTTATGTTCAAATGTTGTACCGCTTATTAAAATATCTAGATTTCCGTCATTGTCATAATCTCCCCAATGGGCAATAGCATTACACAAACCTACTAACCCAGCGTTAATATCAATGAATGAACCTTCATCATTTCGATAAATTTTTGATATGTATACATTTTCAAGATCTGAAAAATCTCCGGTATTTCCTGTGATTAATAAGTCCAAATCGCCATCATTATCATAATCACCCCAATCAACGGAACTTTGATGAACATCAACTAGCATAGAATCTATCACAGTAAAATTTCCAGTACCATCATTATTATATATTTTTGTCATCAAACCTAAACTATCTACTTGTCCGGTTACAGCTATATCAAGATCACCATCATTGTCATAATCACCCCATTGAGCATCTCCAAACACAACATCAGGTATTTCGGTGTTCAATTCTGTAAAAGTTTGAGCTGAAATTAAGTTAAAAATAATAAACATAAAAATTAATAATATTTTCTTCATATAGTATTCCTTAATATTTCCTTGCACTGAACTTGTAACTCTAAAGATAAAAAAATAATTAGTTTTAGCAATTAAAATAAAATGTTTATTAGTTATTTAAGTGAGACAATTTCTCTCGTTGCTTTTGTCCATAATTCCACTTATATTATTATCCTTAATAATGAGGTATTTGTTAATTAATATAAACGGAGACAAAAATGGAAAATCCATTACTAAGCAAGGGGCAATTCGCTCAATACGACAAAATAAAGCCGGAGCATTTCGTTCCAGCTACAAAAGAGATCTTGGACTACGCAAAAAAAGAGAATAAGAAACTCATCGATTTTACCGGTGAAAGAACATTTGACAACACACTTGTTCCTGAAATGGAGATCAGTGAAGAAGTAAGCAAGGTAGTTTCACCGATGTCACAATTATACAGTACTATGACAAGTGATGAAATCAACCAAGAATTTCAAAAAGCAATCCAATTGCTTACTGAATTCGGAAATGAAATGTCAATGGATCCTGACAACTATAAAATGTACAAAGATTACGCTGCAACTGCTGAAGCTAAAGCTTTGACAGGTGAAAAGAAAAGACACTTAGACAATACTATGAAAGGATTTATTCTTTCCGGTGCTGAATTGAATGATGCAGACAAGGATAAACTTAAAGAAATAAACTTAAAATCAAGTGAGCTTTCTCTTAAATTTTCGAATAATATCGTAAAGTCTAATTTTGAACTTGTGATAAAAGACAAAAAAGATCTTGACGGATTACCTGAAGATTCAATAATCGGAGCAAGAGAAAAAGCGATTGCAATGAAGATAGATGAAGGAGATGAAAATACTTGGGTATTTAATCTTGATATGCCTTCATTCCTGCCTTTTATGAAATTTGCGAATAACGTAGAGTTAAAAGAGAAGTTATGGCGTGCTTATTTTACGAGAGGAACTAAGGAAGGCTTGGATAACAGACCTTTGATTCAGGAAATATTAAAACTTAAAAAAGCCAAAGCTAATCTATTAGGCTTCAAAACATTTGGTGAATTCTCTTTAGAGAAGAAGATGGCTGAATCTCCAGAAGTTGTAATGGATTTCTTGGATAATATTGCAGTAAAAACAGAAGATGTTTCTTTAGAAGAATTCAATGAAGTAAAAGGTCTAAAAGAAGAAGCATTCGGAGAAAAATTCGAAACTTTAATGCCTTGGGAAACAAGCTACTGGACAAATAAATTGAAAGAGAAGAAATATTCTTTCAATGAGAACGAAGTAAGTGAATATTTCTCAGCAAATGAAACACTTCAAGCATTCTATGATATTGCAAAAGAACTTTATGGAATTAAGTTCGAAAAAATTGATAATATTCCTGTTTGGCATAAAGATGTTCAAACGTTCAAACTTGTAGATGAAAACAATGAGTTAAGATCTTATGTATATGTTGATCTTTATCCTAGAACCGGACAAAAAAGACCGGGCGCTTGGATGAGCGGGATCGTATCGGGAATGAACTATAACGGTAAGAAAACAATACCTCAGGTTGGTGTTCATTGTAACTTTACTCCACCTATCGGAGATAAACCTGCTTTACTTAGATATGATGAAGTAACAACTTTATTCCATGAGTTTGGACATGCTCTTCACGGAGCTTTATCTCAAACTCAATTTTCAGCAACTTCAGGTACTAATGTAAAATGGGATGTTGTAGAATTACCATCTTCATTCCACGAGAACTTTGTTAAAACAGAAGAATCTTTAAAAATGATAGCTAAACATTATAAAACAGGCGAACCAATGCCTAAAGAATTAATGGATAAGCTGCTAAATGCAAATGATTTTATGAGAGCTTCAGATGCAAGAAGACAGATCACTTTCGGAATGTTCGATATGTCATTACATCACACAGAGAGCATGAAAGACGAGTTGCCTTTAGCTCATGAAATCTCAAAGAAAATGATGGTAAAGTATAATAATACTCCATTTATTGATGATTCATATTTTGAAGCTGGATTCAGTCATATATTTGCAGGTGGTTACGCAGCAGGTTATTATAGCTATATGTGGGCAAATATACTTGATGCAGATGCATTCTCATTATTCTTAGAAAAGGAATCGGTACTTAACAGAGATGCAGGTAAATTATTCATGGAAAACATCCTTGAAAAAGGTGACAGTGAAGATATGAATGTTCTCTTTGAAAAATTCAGAGGAAGACCTGTTAGTGATAAAGCTTTGCTTGAAAGATTAGGTATTAAATAATAGCAGTGAAAAAAATTAAAGGATTTACTTTAGTTGAATTGATAGTTGTTAGTTCGATCGTAGCAGTACTTGCATCGGTCGGGCTTGTCAGCTATAATATCCTGATAAAAAGGGCGGTTATCTCTGTTCTGAAAAATGCTGTAATGATCAATGCCGAATTGGTACAGGCTCATTATGATATTAATGGTTACTGGGTTACAGATCTTCCCAGAGAAGATCCCGAAGATACCGGGAATTTGACTATTACCGAAGAATTGGAAGCTTTGGGATTAGCCCCAAGAAATTTTTCAAATGAATTTATTATGAGGATATTTGAACTTGACGGTTTTCCTCATATAATAGCTAGGGAAAAGATCGGCAAAGTTAAGTATGGAATTGAAGTTTCGTATCATTTAAAAACACATGAACTTGTGGTAGAAGGTTAAATATGAATTATCAAGAGATTAAAGAAAATATTCTTAACTCGATAGATGAGAATCTATCACCGTATGCAACTAAGAATTCTGATGCCGTAAGGAAAAGATCCAGTAAAGATGATATCAGATTACCTTTCTCAATTGATAGAGACAGGATAATCTATAGTGGAGCATATAGGAGAAGTGCAGGTAAAACACAGGTGTATTATTTCTCATCTCTCACTGATGAGCAGATAACAAACAGGATCGTTCACACTCAATATGTTTCTCAGATAGCTAGAACAATAGGACGCTCACTGTCTTTGAACCTTGATCTTATTGAAGCCGCCGCTCTTGGTCACGATCTCGGACATACTCCATTCGGGCATGATGGTGAAATGTTCTTAAGTAATGAATGCGAAAAGCATGGGATCGGTAAATTTCATCATAATATTCATAGCTTGTACATAGTGGACAACTTTTCTTACAAAGGTAAAGGGATGAACCTAACTTTTCAAACAAGAGATGCCATTATTTCACATGATGGAGAAATTCATCAGAATAAGCTCAAGCCTCACATAAATAAAACAGAGAAAGATATAGAAAGCTATATTACTTCGATGAAGAATAGTAAATATGCGAAAATAGCTCCTATGACAATGGAAGGATGTGTTATCAGGCTATCCGATACGATAGCTTACATTGGTACTGATATTGAGGATGCAATACATTTGAATTTGATCAAAAGAAATGATATACCCAAGAGTGTTACTGATATACTCGGAAATAATAACGGTAGAATAATTGATACACTGGTTAAAGATATTACCATGAACAGTTACGACAAGCCGTATATTGCATTTTCTTCAGAGATAGGGAACGCGTTAAAAGAGCTCAAGGCATTTAATTATGAAAATATATATGGCAATGAAAAGTTGAAGAGAGATAGGAAAAAGATCGAGAAAGGATTTGAAATATTGTTTGAAACATATTTGGAAGATTTAGCGACTCAAAACAAGGATTCTGATATATTTAAGCATTTTTTGAATAGTAAAAAAAGTGAATATAAAGATAGTATATCGGATGCAGAGAAAGTAAAAGATTTTATAGCAAGTATGACTGACAGATATTTTAAATTTCAGCTGGAAAAGATCATGATACCTATGGTGAAAATAATTTTATAGGATAATTTTGGATACAATTACAAATATACTGAACACTGGCAATCCGATTATTTTAACAATTTTTCTTATTTTAGGTCTCTATGTACTGATCAAGGGTGGGGATCTTTTGATCAATGGGGCTGAGTCAGTTTCAGTTGCTTATAATATAGATCCATTTGTTATTGGATTGACAGTGGTAGCTTTCGGAACATCATTACCTGAGTTTTTTGTCAGCTTTATAGCTAATATTAACGATAGTCCTGCTATTGGTTTAGGAAATGTAATTGGTTCGAATATTGCAAATATAGCTTTAGTTCTCGGCATTGCAGCTACTATAACGACCATAACGATAAGAAAGGAAACCCTCTTCAAGGATCTGCCAATAATTTTTGGAATTTCTGTGATCTTTTATGTTTTAATGATAGATGGTGATATTAGTAGAGTTGACGGCCTGATCCTAACAGTCATGTTCGTTGGATATATGGCGTATATTTGGATAGATGCTAAAAGAAAAAAGAAAAATCTACTTGACGATGAACTTTCAGATATCGTGAGTTCAAAGAAGAATTTCTTATTGATACTTTTTGGTATTATTGGTCTTTATCTGGGATCTGAATGGACTATCAGAGGAGCAACAGGATTGGCGAAACTAATGGGTGTCAGTGAACTTGCGATAGGTCTTACTATCGTTGCTGTTGGGACATCTCTGCCTGAATTAGTCGCTACACTTCAAGCGGTAAAGAAGGGGAATCACCATATTGGCGTTGGAAACATTATCGGTTCTAATGCATTTAACCTTCTTTTCGTAATTGGTATTAACTCTATGATAAAGCCTTTCCCTGTTGATTCAAGCAGTATTGTTATCTGGGGACCTGTGATGCTTTTTATTACTGCATTCTTATTCATTCTCGGGTTTAAAAAGTTCTCTCTTTCCCGTTTTGCAGGTATAACATTGCTTGTGATGTATGCGGTTTATACGGTTTTCAGTTTTGTAATTCAATAATCGGGGTAAAACAATGAAAATACATTTATTGCAAACATCAGTTAATGAAAAGAATACAGAAGAAAATTTTAATAAAGCACTAGATCTTTTTAAAAACAATAAAAATATCAAAGATGGGATCGCTGTTTTACCGGAGCTTTTTATTCCCGGATATAAGGAAGAAAATATATACGAATGGGCTGCTAAAGCAGAAGAAGTTATTAAGGCTTTTTCATATGAAGCTAAAAGAAAAAATACTGCTATTATTTTAGGTACTATTGCTATTGATGACGATGGAAAACGATATAACAGGTCGATATTTATTGATGAGAATGGAGAAATAGTCGGCAAATATAACAAAGCACATCTTTTTAAACTACTCAAGGAAGATATATATTTTACCAAGGGTGATGAACTGCCAGTTTTTGAATACAAAGGTTGGAAGATCGGTATAAATATTTGCTATGACCTTAGATTTCCTGAAGGTATCAGAAGTTTATATAACAAAGGTGCAAATTTAATTATTTTACCTTCTGCTTGGCCTCATGCAAGGACAGATGTTTTCAAGAAATTGTGTTTTGCCAGAGCTATTGAGAATCAAAGTTACTTTGTTACTTGCAACAGAGCTTCCCATTCGTTGGAGAACCTGACTTATGCAGGTAATTCTATGGTGATTGCACCCGATGGAGAGCTTTTAGTTGAATGCAATGAGCTTGATGATTATAGATCTGCGGAAATAGATATTAATAATGTAATTGAATATAGAAAGCAGATCACTTGCTTGGAGGATCGCAGAAGCGATCTTTATTAATTTTTTATTTTTGTCATACTCGTGCTAGACACGGGT
>WTAK01000337.1 GCA_013139625.1 Candidatus Delongbacteria bacterium
GATCTTTCAACTTTAACTTCCTTATTGATATTATCCGACATTGTCATTGAATTTGAGAATGAACTTGATCTATCAAATCCTTCAAAGCCATTTTTTGTACTTGTATAGAAATCTGAAATAGTCCTTGTCATTAATCCTGATACAAAAACATTTTTACTCTTCGCATTATCAATTACTTTCTGGATCATTTCGACAATGTCTTCAATAGTACACTTCTCTGTTCCATCTGCTACATTATTAACTTTTGGATATTCAGCCTTACTTGCACTTTCAACATATTCAGGATCAGGCTTATTCATCTTTGCAATAGTTTCAGCGGTCTTAATCATATCTATCAAAGAACTCTCTTCGAATGAATTTACTGTAGCACTACCTGTCTTATTACCAAATGCAACACTAAGACGGATATTTAATTTTGTCCCTGTCATATTCTGTGTTATCATATTCTGAGCGTATCTTGCATCTTGAGTATCTGTATCATAAATAAAGAAGCTATAATCATCAGCTGTAGTATTTTGTGATATGAACTCAGCAGCTTTTTTAAATTGTTCTTTCATTATTTAGACCCTCCCACTCTGATATTTTTGAATCTTGCAGTCGAAGCTCCGTGAGTCATCCTTGATGCTTGCATAGGTTGCCCTTTACCACAGTTTACCACTCCGAAATCTTTCCAATACCTGTCATCACAGATAGCATCGCAACTATTCCAGAATTCAGGATTTGAAGATTTATATAGAACATTCTTCAGAGGACGGACTTTCTTTCCGTTCTTAATTTCCCAGAACATATCTCCACCAAACTGGAAATTTACTCTGTGCTGATCAATTGAGAATGAACCTCTGCCTTCAATATATATTCCATCTTCAGTATCAGCAATAAGCTCTTGAGGTGAAAGAGGTTTCTTCCCAGGTTCTAAGTATAAATTTGGAATTCTATTGATCGGGAAGTCAAAATAATCTGTAGCTCGGCAGCAGCCTCTACTCATCTTATTTTCATCAAGTGCAGTTGCACAATCTCTTGTTGTACCGTATTCGTTAAGGATACCATCCTTGATAATATACCATTTTTGTCCCGGTACTCCATCATCATCATATCCTGCGGTAGCAAGACCAAATGGTAAAGTATTATCTGCTATGAAATTTACGATCTCAGAACCATATTGGTAATTCCCTAATTTTTCAGGAGTTGCAAAAGATACACCTGCCATGTCAGCTTCCCATCTTAAAACTCTGTCAAGTTCAGTAGGATGACCAACAGATTCATGCATTGTCAATCCAAGATGTCCAGGATCTAAAATAAGATCTCTACGCCTAATTTCGCCAGGTTCGTCAGCTTCTAACTTCATGATCGCTTGCTCAGCTATTTTATCAGCCTTTTCAATAAGATCCATTTTCTTAATATGCTCCCAACCGGCTGCATATCCACCATCATCAAAAGATCTTGTCTGAGAATCTGAATCATTAACTGCAGTAGCGGTAATATTTGGATAAACATAAGTAATGTTTGAATGTATTCGACTTCCTAAAGTGGAGGCAAAATACTTATCATCATTATAAGTAATAAGAGAGAATGTAGCTCTCTTGATCTTATCGTAATTAAGCATTGTCCTATTCACTTCCATCATTAAGTCAACTTTTTCTTTAAGTGATACTTTGAAAGGGTCGATCAATACTTTAGTAGAATATGAATCAATATAGCCTCTTTCGTTCGCCAAAGAGATTGGATTATTCACATTCACTTTTGCGGAGAATTCTGCTGTTTTAACAGCTTCTTCTACAGTTTTTTTCACTGCATCCTTTGTAAAAATATAGCTATGGGCAAATCCCCATGCTCCTTTCTTAAAAACCCTGATGCCATATCCATGGGTTACATTTTTATTGGTGTTCTTTAAACTTAGATCCATAAGAAATATATTTTCTCTTTTGGTCTTTTGGATCCTGATATCAGCATAGTCAACACCTAGACTTTTAGCATGATCAATAGCTAAAGAAAGATGATCCATGTTTACCTCCATATTTTAAATTTATAAATCAATATCAAGGATTATAACATAAGGAATATTTAAGCATTTATCAATATGATTTATGATGAAAAAACATTAAGAGAAATATTTTCGTACGGAACGCAGGGATACATTCCTGTATACTAACCACTATCTTTTTTCAACCTCTCCAAAATCTTCAAATTAACTTGATCCAATTTAGAAAAAGCAAACCACTTCTTTCCAAGATCTTTAAGAGAAGCTCCGATATGATATACATCTTCTTCGTCAAGTATTAAAAAACGATCATGAGAATTCTTAAATTCTTTTATCTCAATCGCAGAATACTGTTCATTATGCTTAATCAAAGCAAGTTCCAGTTTCTTAGAGAGATTCTTCGTATAAATAATAGCTTTACAATTCTTTTCTCTTTCTGAAAGAAACAATAGAACTGTCGCATCAATATAATTATCTATCAAAATAATTGATTTCTCTGCTCTTTTGATCAAATTCAATACGAAAACATATGCATCAAACATTTGACCATCAAAGAAAATACCTTGTTTGGGAGGAAGGCTTGTATTAATTTGAAAATCTATTTCATTAACCTTTTGCATAAGAGAATAAACATTATCTTCAATTCTGTTCATTCTGTTATTAAGTGAGTAACCTTTCAACAAATAATCTTTTAATATTTTATTTGCCCATATACGAAATTGTGTACCTTGTTTCGATTTTACTCTGTATCCTACAGAAATAATTACATCAAGATTATGGTATTCTACATTTTTTGTTTGTGTTTTCCCTTTAATAGCACCGTGTTGAGTGGTTGTCGCAAATTTTGCGACAACCATATTCTTATCCAGTTCTCCTTCCGAAAAAACATTATTTATATGCTTTCCTATCGTCTTTACATCTCTATCAAATAAAGTGGCTATTTGATGTCTATTTAACCAAACTGTTTCTCCTTCAACTCTTACATCTATCCGGCTTGTTAATTCATTTGACTGATAGATTATAATTTCATTTTTCTGCACTTCCACCTCCTGCGTAATTTCTTATTTATATGAAAGATACACATAGCAAAGTATCATATAGTGACCTTTTGCTCGAAAATATTTAAGATATTAAGATTTGTTTTGTTTTTTCCCACACATCAAGGAAGAGTAAAAAAAGCCCGTATGAACGGGCTTTTTAGGATATATCAGCATAATAGATGCATGAGCTATTTTAAGTATGATTAAAAAAGGAGCGACA
>WTAK01000118.1 GCA_013139625.1 Candidatus Delongbacteria bacterium
CAACTGGATCATATGTGTAAATTCATGTGTGAAAAGGTTTGTAGTCCAGAAGTGATTACCTCTGAGTATACTATCAAAAGCTGGAGCCCACAAAGACATCTTATCATTATAATAGTATGCTCCACCATTTGCCATGTCATCATAGTCATTTATTATCACATGTATCTTGTAATCAGGATAGAAATTATATAGCTTTGTTATCACATCATATACATTTTCACCTACAGATGCGAATCTAACAGCACTTTTCTCTGTTCCGTTATGATAATGATATACAAAATGCTCTGTATCAAACGTTCGCCATTGCAACTCAGGATGGTTGTGCTTACCTAAGATCTGCCCGTTCAGCAAACTGAACATTGCTGTTATAAGAAGTGTGTATGTGTAAATTGTTTTTATCATTTTTTCTCTGTGTTCTCTGTGTCCTCTGTGGTTAAATCTTTTATCCGTTTTAGGTACGCATCCCTGCGTCCCCTACGGATTATTTAATGATCGCGACCTTAACCTTATATTTTTCATTCTTACTTCCTGATACAAATTCAAGAACTGCTGTATATATACCTGATGGCTTACTTGAAACATCCCATTCTATTTCGAAATTATCTCCTGATCCTGAGAAAGTCTCTGATAATTCCTTAACTCTGTTTCCATTTAAATCATATATAGTAATATTAACCGTACTCGGCTCATTTAGGAAGAATCTGAAGTTCGTACTATTCCCTTTCGCAGGGTTTGGCCAGTTATAAACACTCTTCTTATCCGTAATATTACTAGAATTTGGTGTTATTATTTGTGCAAGTTGAATAAATCCATTTTGCTGCATAAGATATGAATCTAATTCTCCATTACTCAACAAATAAGCATTCAGTGTTCCAAGCTTATCATATGAGTAAATGCACACTTGTCCATTACTTTCAAGCAGCCCAATATCGTTAATATCTGATCCCAGAGTAAAGTTTTCGGTTCTAACATAATCACCATCAAATGAATATGAACCGCAATTCATGGTGCTATCAACGAAAGTGCAATATTTCCCATCAATAGTTTCATAAGTGAAAATATTATCTATTTGATCCATTCTTGTTTCCAAAGGAAAACCATTCTCCATATAGCCATGTTCATTATAAACTTCTATCATGCCTTGATCGGTTACTAGATAATCAATATTCCCATCTTCATCAAGATCATTCAATGAAGTTAAGTTATTAATATCCAAGTATTTTATAACTTCTGTATAAACACGCCTGACCAGCCAATACCAGCTGGATATCATTACGTTTGTATCATCAACAATGATAACATCATCTATTCCATCATATGATTGTCCAATTATGTATATTCTGCTGCTATCAGTGATCTTGTCATTATTGTAAGGAATAAATGACCCAAATCCCTCATAAACATAAAATAAGCTGTCTTTTATTGCAGCTATGAAGTAAGGATTCTTACTATCATCATAAACAACCGCAATATCCGTAGCGCTTAGGATATTAAACGTTACCCAATCTACATCCCATACCAATACATCTGTCCAGATATGTAATCCTTCTTCTGTAGGAATAACTCCAGGTTTTATCTGAGCAGTTACTTTTGAAACAGGTGTATTAATAATTACCAGTGCATTCATATCTATTGTCGTTAATCCAAGTGAGTCCGCATGAACTAGCACCAAATTACCTTTATAATCAACAGGTTCGTATTCGTCTGAAAGCATTACTCCTGCATTGTCAGTGAACATAAGAGAATCACCTAATTGAATCCTGATCTCTCCGTCATTTCTATAGAATAAATGGTGTAATTCATCATTAAAATAGAATGGGAAATATCTCGAGTTTTCTAATCCTGAATTCAATGGATAGCCTGTCAATTGATTTTCCATCTCAAATGAAAATGTCATATTTCTGCTTATACCTGAAAAGTCAAATAGTCTTATACCGGTATCTATTCCTTCGTTTGAATCTGAACGAGGATAAGAAGCTCCACTAAATTCTATATCACCAATATCTTGATTTGAATACCCTGTCCAAACTTCATTACCTCTAAAGAAGAAATCATAATACCAACCAAGTTCTGTTCCGTAACCTGCATCGAATAACCAATAGTCCTTACCGATATCAAATGAACCGTCACCTTCCTCCAGATAAACACCTCTATTATCATGGTCATCATTAACGGTATTATTTACAATGTTACCTAAAGTTGTTTTCCTTTTATCAATATGCCAAATTAATATTCCACCTGTCCTCAGAGTTTGAGGATCGTAAGGATCTTCTGTTTCAAATCCATAAGTCAATGCGAAGTCATAATCATTATCCTGGATAGAAACTAGAGTCTTAAATCCTGCATCAACTATCTCATATCGTTCAACACCATATTCACCATAGTAAAACTTTATTCTTAGACCATCTCTGTCATATCCGTATATCTCTGAGTTTGCCAATGTGTAATTCGTCGGTGTTCTGTTCTCAATTAAGAAATATTCATCATTATTTATAGGTATTCTATATATTGTAGAATCAGCTTTAACGATTATATCATTCTGAGTAGAAGTAATATCCTGAATATCAACCCATCCTTGCTGTTCCTTTACCCAAGCACAGACTGAAGATGGCATCATTCCTGAAAAATTACCGGAACCCTGATCCATCAATCCGAATCTACCTATACAGCTTTTTCCGTCTTCACTGCTGTAAAGGTTAGGAATACCTAAACGGTGAGCGAACATCAATGTCGAAATTCCACCCATTCCTGCGTATAACCATTTATCGTTTGAGATCTGCCATTCGCTTTCAGGTAAAATTATACAATTATTTATTTCAGTTCCATCCCAAGCAGTTACAGAAGTACTTGAAAGATCATTCTCAGAGAAAAACACTGAAGGAATATCAAATGGAGTATCATCATATCCCGCACTGAATTCCTGGCCTGATCCTGCATGAAATATCACAAAAGTATCGTAACTGCTGAAATCAACTGAGTTATCACTTGCAATTTTAGCCCATGAACTCTGATAAAGTTCATACAACTTTTCTTCTAATATCTCATCTGTATGATTCTGATTGTAATACCATATCGGATGAGTTAGAGTTATAATTGTGTCTAACACAGTTATGTTATCAAATTGGACATTACCGTTAGACACTGCTTGAAAATAATTCTTCACGTAAGTAAGCTGATCAGTAAAGTACTCCGCATTATGATCGACTGCATCTAACAGCAAAGAATCAGGATACTCATATCCTGAATTAAAAGTACCGTTACCTGTCGTATAATCTAAGGT
Source organism: Candidatus Delongbacteria bacterium (assembly GCA_013139625.1). Lineage (GTDB taxonomy): Bacteria > UBA4055 > UBA4055 > UBA4055 > UBA4055 > WTAK01. The sequence continues at coordinate 3,281 of WTAK01000118.1, forward strand.
ATCTTCCTCAAACTCTACCATGATAGCTAAAACATTTAAATTCGAAGCTTTCTGACCCGAAACACTTGAATTCAACTTGGAAAGATCTATTGTAGTTTTACTAAAAAGAGAAACCGAAGTTAATATAACCACGATTCTGAGATATTTTAAAAAGTTGTTAATCATTTTTTATCTGTGTCCTCTGTGCTCTCTGTGGTGAGTATATTCTTTTTAGAAACCAATATTTAAAGAGAATCTCATTGTATCTGTCAATGGATGTCCTTCACCGGCATCAAGGTAAGAGAAATCAAAAATGTATTGATCGTATCTCAAACTACAACCGTATGTTGATGCACTGATCTCACCCATATCGTCGTTCCAGAATCCCATTCTAAGACCGATCATTTTATTATACCAGTATTCTGCTCCAAGTCCCCATACAATATCTTTAACTCCATCATCATCCATCCAGGAAGTAAAGATAGCTTTATAGATAGGATCGGTTTGGTTCCATTCATCATCATCATTAATATCACCATCACCGTTAAGGTCTTCCCCTTTTTTTACGAGAAGTTTGTTCATATCACCTGTTATAACAAGTGAGTTATAATCATCGTAGAACATATAGTACGCAAATCCAAATTTCATATTCGTTGGTAGTGGATCTGCTTGTTCATAATCAATATATGACACTTTTGGTCCCATATTCGTAATAGAAAGTCCCCAGTCAACGTCATAATCTGTTTGATATAAAAGTCCAAGATCCATTGCAACACAGTGTCCTGTACCTGAACCTTTTTCATTTCCTGCACCATAATCTGACAAGTGAGAATAAATAAATTTTGTATTTATACCGATGAAAAGATCATCCGAAATATCAGTTCCATATGATAAAGCTACTGCAGTTTCGTAAGTTTTGAATGTACCTAAAACAGTACCTGATTCATCTGTTCTTACCTGCTCTCCGAGATAAAAATAAATTACGTGTCCACCAATAGTACCAAGTCCCGGTATTTCTTGCTTATATGCTATAAAGTCATAATAAAGATCGTCAAATCCAAATCCGGGCAACCATGCTGAATGCATCATTGTAACTTCT
>WTAK01000275.1 GCA_013139625.1 Candidatus Delongbacteria bacterium
AGTTCTTTTCTTCATCTTACCGTTATCTGAGTACATACCTGAATTTGCGGTGATCTCTATCATTCTTCTACCACCTCTATGCTGTATTTGCGATAAACTGGTATTGATCTCAAACCTAACGATATCCTTTAAGTATATTTTTTTGCCTGTCCTTGTAGTTATTTTAAGATTTTCGACATCCTGTACATTTTCAAATTGGTCATTTTGAAGTTTGATCCTTATATCATATTTGTCTGATCTTTCTGTAAATTCAGATACAACTTTACCTGTTGAAGCTATTCTGATAAAAGATGCAAGTTCTGCAACGGTCATTCCATTTATAGCTAACTTATCATAATCAGGATAGATCCTCATTTCTTTTTTACCTGCATCAAAGCTATCTTCTATGTCAGTAACTCCTTGTATTCCTGAAAGGACTTTTTTTATTTTGTTTGAATGTTCCTGCAATTTTGCAAGATCATCACCAAGAACTCTTAGTTCAACATCATTCCCTGTTGGAGGACCATGAGCCTCTGTTGAAAATTTATAGCTCATTACTTCAGGAATAGTTTCAAGGTATTCACGAATATCCTTTCTGATCGTACTTACTTCAACGGTTAAACTATCAGCATCAATAAGGTCTAGTCTAAGCTCAACATAATTTGAACTTTCTTCCCAGTTCCTTCTTTCCTGCATCTGACCGATATTAGAATTCAAAGTTTCGAAATTCCGCTTGTATTCAAGACCCAATATTTTCTTTTCTAATAAATATGTTAGCGAATCCGTTTGAGCTAAAGAATTGCCCGGCAAAGTCTTTACTTGAATAACTAATGTCTTAGGTGTTGATGAAGGAAAGAACTCGAATTTTACAAATCCAAGCACTACAGTCGAAACAGATATTGCAAACACGATCGATAAGATCGTTAGTGATAATAATCTTTTCTTTAAAAATCCTTTTAGGACAATACTGTATTTATTTACAAGTTTACTATAAAATCCATTCTTCGTTTTGTGCTTTGCTTTGGCATCATGAGCTTTTGAAAAATCTGCCAGATGTGAAGGTAAAATAAATAATGCTTCAAATAATGATGCCGCTAAAGCTATCATTACAACTTTAGGGAATTCTGATAGGAATTTACCCATGTTTCCTTCCATCATTAGTATAGGTAAGAAAGCACTTATCGTTGTTAAAACTGCTGCGATCACAGGCCACATTACTTCTTGAGTACCTTTTATAGCAGCTTCCTTCGGGGTCATCCCCTCTTCTATATTCCGATGAACATTCTCAATTACAACAATCGCATCATCAACCACCATACCTAATATTAATACTAATGCAAATAAACTCAAGTTGTTGATAGTAATGCCGAAGAAATTCATTATCCAGAATGTCATCAAGAATGAAAATGGTATTCCCATGGCGGCGAATATTGCATTTCTCCATCCGATAAAGATAAACAGCGTCAAAAATACTAAGAATATACCTAACACAGCTGATGATGACAATGTACTTATATTACTTTTAACCTCTAGTGATGCATCATTAACTATTTCAGCTTTTATATCTGTATATTTTCCCGGTATTGTTTTAACATATTTTCTTATTTTACTTACGATATCAAGGATATTACCATCAGTATTTTGATATACATATAGGTTGATACTCTCTTTTCCGTTAAGCCTGGTAAGAATATTGACATCTTCGTATGTATCAACTACTTCAGCAATATCTCTTAATCTTATAACCGCACCATTGGGTAAACTTCTGATTATTAGGAATCTGATCTGATCCAGATTTTCAAATTCTCCCATTGTTCTTATCAAAATTTCAGATTTACCTGACTTGATATCACCACCGGGCAGGTTCATATTCTTTGATTTAATAGCATTTTCTATATCATTAAAACTTATTCCGTAATATTCTAATTTATTCTTATCAATATCAATTTGGATCTCTCTGTTCTTTTCACCCTTCATTTCAACTTTTGAAACAAACTTAACATTCGCTATATCATCTTTGATATTATCAGCTATCCTTCTAAGAGCATCCGGTGTGTAAGATTCACCTTCAATAGCAACAGTACACACTGTTTTTAATTCCTTCATACTCAAATTTTTCATCATAATATCTGATGCATCTTCAGGAAGATCTTTCACCTTGTCTAATTCTGTACCAATATCATTCCATGCTTTATCGATATCAACCGAAGGCAGTAGGTTTACCATTATTGAGGCCATACCTTCATAAGCTGTTGAAGAGATGTAATCAATATCTGTAATATCAGCTAATTCTTCTTCTATCTTATCTATAATAAGTGTTTCTATCTCTTCAGGAGCTACTCCGGGATACGCAACTGTGATCACGAATTTTCCCAGATCAATTTGAGGCATAGCTTCTTTAGGAATAGTCATTATCGTATAAATTCCTAGAAGGAATATTATTATCATCGTTAGATTGACTAATACGGGATTATTAACTGAAAATTTAGGGATATTCATAATTTTTCCTTTTTTTATTTCGTACGGGACGCAGATCTGCGTCCCCTATCTTTTAAATATCTTTACCTTAACGCCATTTGAAAGATTTTCCATTCCTGCGACAACTATCTTTTCTCCAACTTTCAAACCACTGTCAATAACAACTTTATTACCATACTTCATACTGAATTCAACTTTCCTTCGAGTAGCAATATTTTCATTGTTAACCACATAAACAAAATATTTACCGTATTCTTCTATCAAATTATCAAAATCTGTATATATCTTATTTTCTAGCTTTGTTGAATATATTTTAGCTTCTACTATCATACCGGGTAATAATGATCGTTCTTCATTTTTCAGCTCTATCTCTACAGGATAAGTTCCCGATTCATCAGGCCTTTTTCCAATGCCTAATAGAACACCTGTAAACTTTGTACCGCTACCATTATATTTAATATCAACAAGGTTACCTTTCTTTATGCTTAGAATATCTCTTTCACTGACTCCGGTCTTTATGAGCAATTTCCTACAATCAACTATCGTAGCTACAGGCTGCCCCATACCTACGAACTGTCCTTCTTTAATATTCAGTTTAGAAATTGATCCGTTAACAGGTGATAAGAACTTAGAGTTCTCGTAATTCAATTTAGCTGTTTCTAAATTTGCTTTTGAACCTGCATAAGCGGCCTCTGCTCTTTTTAATCCACTTTTATCATTGGCAAATTCAACCTTTGAAGCTTTATCCTTATTATATAGTTTCTCAGTCGTCTCTAATTTGATCTTTGCAACATCTAAACTTGCCTCTGCAGACATAAGGTCAGACTTTGTCCTATCATAGTTGATCTTATAGTTCTTTGCATCTAAAAAAGCTATCGCTTCACCTTTTTTAACAGGATCTCCAAGCCTCTTTTCAATAGACTTTACTTTCCCCGAAACTTCACTAAAATAAGTTATATCTGTGATACCTTCAAGCCTACCTGTAACACTTGCATATAATTGCAGGTCTTTTTCCTGAACTAATTCTATTTTCACTGTTGATGGAGATACTTCTTTCTTTTGCTTTTTGTCTGCTGCAGGATCTTCTTTCGAACATGAGCTTAGAGCAAGTATCAGGATCATTGTTATTGTTGTTATAATTTTCTTCATTTTATATTCCTATTTTTTATCCGATGTGGGAAGGCATGGGAACCTTCCCTTACGTATTTATTGTTTAAAATAACTCTATTAATATTCCTTCATCACTGATACCAAGAACCTTCATCAATTCTGATTTTGTCTTCAATATCGAATAGAATGATGAAACCTGATTATACTTTGCCTGAACAAGTGCTAACCTTGCTGTATTAAGTTCATCCTCGGTAGATATACCTGAGTTTGCCCTCTCTTCTACATTGTAATAAGTCTCATCAGCCAACTCAACAGCCAACATAGAGCTGATAAGTTGCTTTGATCCTGATACAAGTGAGTATAAAGATGAATTTATCATTGTAGAAAGATTATCCAGCATTTGCATTTCAGTGATCTTCATTTTCTTTAGATCAACTTTGCTTTTCTGCAGACCGATATAATTATCGTATAAAGGTAAAATAGGCATTGAAGCTGAAAGAACTAAACTACCATTATTTGAAAACTCATTATCCAAATTAGTCTGTGACCATTCTGTAGAATATGAAAGGTTCACAGAAGGTAAGAAATTACCTTTTGCCATCTTTACAGATTTTTCACTGATGCTTTTACTTAACTTCAAATTTTTAAGATCATTATTATTTTTCAGAGCAATATCTTTCAAGATTTTAACTTTATCTTTTATATCTGAGAACTGAACTCCTTTTAGTTTATCGATCAAATTCTCATAGGTTTTATATTCTATCTTCTCAAGCTCAAACTCTGAGATACCTGTTATATTTGAAAAACTTATCTTTGCAAGTTCATATCCTCTCTCTGCATTCACAACATTGACTTCACTCGAAGCTCTTGCTGAAGAACTCTTTAAGAAATCCGCTCTGGATGTAAGACCCGATTCGAATTTTATCTTTGCACTTTCCTCGTTCCTTTTGGAAAGCTCCAGTGATTCTTTTGATATATCGAACAATTCCTTCATTTCAAGTACACTTATATACTGAGATTCAACATCTGCAAATAAAATTATCATCTCAGCTGAAAGTTTATTTCTATTGATCAACTCAGAATCCTTGCTGATCTGATATCCGTAATATCTTTTTCCACCAAGGAATAAAGGTTGTGATATTTGTAAACCAAAAGCAGTTCTATTTTCCTGAATAAATGTTACAGGAGTCATTGTTGCAAAATTTAATGAGCTTCCTTCAACTTCAGGTACATACATCATATATGTTGTGGATAAACTTGCTGTCGGGAAGAATCCTGCAAAAGAACTTTTCGTTGAAAGTTCACTTGAAATAAGATCCTGCTTTGTGAGAGCATAGTTATAATTTTTTTCTAAAGCTGAACTCT
>WTAK01000319.1 GCA_013139625.1 Candidatus Delongbacteria bacterium
CACAGTGCTGTCTTGAGCATCTTTGACCTCAAACAATGTTTCTGCATTTAGGGTAAGTAAGATTATGAGTATTATTGGTAATGCTTTTATCATGATAGAACCTTTGTATTTTTTTTAGTTTTTTGCATTTTCATTCATTGCTTTTTCATGCTGAAACTCTATACCCATTTCTTTAGGTTGTCCGAATGATTCAGGGTGTAGGTAATATCCCCTTTCAATTGAATTCTTGTTCGTTTCAACTTCAATTGGGTTTTCCTTTGCGTAATTATCATTTCTTATTCCCGTAACTTGCCATGAAACTTTCATATTTGGCTTTCCACCGGCTATCTCAAAGGTTTTATCGCTAATCTCTTTTGCCAAATAAAGCTCTGGTGCAGAAGTTCCCATAGGAGTTAATTGATATCTGAATTCGGTATTCAAAGATTCAAACCAATCAGACATTTTAACAGTTGCCTTCCCTTCACTATCAAGAATTACGTTTCCATTGTATATATTCATCCTATTATCACTTTCTACTGAAGAATGTATAAGGAATTTATTTTTTGGATCTAAAGGATGATCGATCTTTGTTTTACTTGCAGATTTTAATACAGTACCTGTAACATTAATGTCTCCTGAAAAATATCCTGCATAGTTCGTTGTTCCACCCGAAGCAGACCCATAAATACCATAGTTTGTATTACCTGAACCCAATGCATACCCACAAACACCCCTATTACCAGTTGAACCTCCAGTACCAGTACCATAAACTCCATATGTATAGCTTCCTGTGGTTGTCGAAGCTTCACTATTAATTCCTCTGTAACTGTCAAGCACTCTTATACCATAACCTGTAAGTGGTGTTGTTCCAATCCCAACATTTCCATCCACAAATGTATTACCGATTACATCAAGAACACCATTTACTCGTAATAAATTTGTATCAAACTCACCATATATCAGCGGGGTAGAAGTATTGCTATTATCAATATATAGCCTATTTGAGTTAAGTTCATTTGAACCTGAATTGTAACCTAAAAACACATTGTAATCACCTTCACAATAAGTTCCTGAATAAGCACCCACATATACATTTCCATTGAAATCAGTCCCGCCACCATAACCACTTCCAGCATAGTATCCAACATAAGTATTCATATCTCCGCTAAGAAGTATTTTACCTGCTGATTGTCCAAGAAATACATTTCCATAAGCATCTTCAATAGTTCTTCCTGCAGATTCGCCAAGAAATACATTATTACCACCATTCAGACAAGAATAACCTGCTTCTTCACCAAGAAATACATTGTTACCACCAAATCTGTTACTGTAGCCTGATCGCAAACCTATAAAAACATTGGAATAACCCGTTGTATTACTATAGCCTGTGTGCTCACCAACAAATATATTGTTATAACCTGTCGTATTGCTATAGCCTGACCACAAACCTATAAAAATATTTGAATTACCTTCAAGATTGTTATAGCCTGATTGATTTCCGAGAAATATATTATTATCCCCAAATCCACTATACCTTCCTGCATTCGAACCAATGAATAAGTTATTATCACCATAGGCATTTTCTTTTCCTGCATAATTACCGAAAAATATATTATTATAACCAGTTGTAGCTACACCTGCCTCTACTCCCAAAAACAAATTACTACGACTAAAGTCAGTATACTTCTCTCCCAAAACACCTTCTCTCATTTGAGTAGCATCTTTTGTAACTTTTAGAACATCTACCATTCCCTCTTTCCCAGTCGTATTAGTTGAAATACTAAAGGATCGTGATAATGCCCTATCTTTACTATCTTCGATAAATGCTTTTATCTCCGATGCACTGATAACCATCAAAGTATCACCTAGATTGAATACTCTCATTCCATCATCAGATATAGAGAATACGGTGCTGTCTTGAGCATCTTTAACCTCAAATAATGTTTCTGCATAAAGGTTAGATGCTATGAATAAAAAAATTATCATAGCGAACAAATTAATATTTAATTTCATTGCAAACCCTCCTCAAGATTCCACATAAAATAACAACAATATATAGGTTTTACTGTGACCTACTTCACTAAATTCAAATTATTTTTAGCGTAAACTCACATTATTTCAACTTTTCCTTTACAGCTTTCCCCTTCTCTATATACTCTGCAAAACCGATTTCTTCTGATATTTTTAAACCTTGGTCAACATAATCTACTGCTTTGTCTTTCTGACCTATATCAAGAAAAAGTTCGCCAATCTCAATTAATGCTTCAGCCATTAAGTGTTTCATTCCATTTTTCTCTGCGATAAGTAAACCCTTTTCAAATTCTATTTCTGCTTTTTGAAAGTTGTTTTGCAGTTTGAGCACATGCCCTAAGTTAATAAGCGCGCCTGACATAGTGCTGAAATCAGATAATTCTTTACTTATTTTGTAACTTTGTCTAAGGTGTGAAATTGCTTTTTTATATTCTCCAAGATCTTTATACAAAAAACCAATATTATTCAAACTTTGTGCTAACTCAGTCCTTTTTCCTAATTCTTCACTAAGTTTAAGTTTTCTTTCATAATAAATCCTGGCCTTATCTAATTCACCTTTTATATGATATACGATACCAATGTTACCAATTGCACTCGCAGTTTC
>WTAK01000299.1 GCA_013139625.1 Candidatus Delongbacteria bacterium
AAAAGAAGGTGTAAAAATTGGCGAGGACACACAAACAGTGGCATCGATCACATATCAAAATTACTTTAGAATGTACAAGAAGTTAAGTGGTATGACCGGCACCGCAGTTACGGAAGAGGGAGAATTTTACGAAATATACAAACTTCCTGTTTCTCTAGTTCCAACAAACCTTCCTATCGTAAGAGAAGACTACGAAGATTACATATACATGACAAAGAAAGAGAAGTATGAAGCTGTGATCGAGCAAGTAATTAAGCTAAGGAATGAAGGTCGACCAATATTATTGGGAACGCCAGATGTTGACGTTAGTGAAATAATGCACAGATTGCTAAACCAAAGAAAAATCCCACATAATCTTCTAAATGCAAAGAACCACGCGAAAGAAGCACAAATTATCCGAGATGCTGGAACTTCTGGAACGATTACGATCGCAACTAATATGGCTGGTAGAGGAACAGATATCAAGCTTGGTGAAGGTGTGATAGAAAAAGGCGGATTGGCGATAATTGGATGTGAAAGGCATGATTCGAGGCGAATTGATAGACAGTTGAGGGGTAGATCCGGTAGGCAGGGAGATCCGGGCTCTTCAAGATTCTATGTTTCACTTGAAGATAATCTTATGAGAATATTTGGTTCCGAAAGAATAGCAGGGATCATGGATAGATTTGGGAGAAAAGATGGAGAGCCAATTGAGCATTCCTGGATAACGAAATCTATTGAAAGAGCTCAAAAAAGAGTTGAGATGCATAATTTTTCTATGAGAAAGCATATTATTCAGTATGATGATGTAATGAATAAGAAGAGAGATGTTGTCTATAGAAGAAGAAGAGCTGCTTTGATTAAAGGTGCTATAAGCGAAGGCATTGATGTTCCCTTTGCGCGTGATTATGGAATAGACCCGGATGAGAGTATTTTTAGAGAAGTTGAAGATATGGTTGAAGACTACATAAAAGAGATAGTATTAACTACAACTTCTGCTTCAAGATCTGCGGAGAATTGGGATTTTGATTATTTGAATGATAATCTAATGAAAACAATGCTTATCAATGTAGATAAAAATGAAGGAACCATCAACTCTCCGGATGAATTATTTGATAAATTATACGATATGGCTATAGCTAAAATAAAGAAAAAGCAAAGTACTGTTGGTGATAAATTATTTGATTTTTTAGCAAGGATCGCAATCGTTAAAATAATGGATAAGAATTGGCAAGAGCATTTAAGAGAGGATGATGACTTAAGGAGTGGTATAAGTCTAATGGCTCATGCGCAGAAAGATCCGTTAATAGAATATAAAAGAAAATCTTTCGAATCTTTTAGAGAAATGTTACTAAGAGTTAATCAAGAGGCTTTAGAATTTATTTTTAAAGCTAATATTAAGGTTGAGAGATCTGAAGAAGAAGAAAGAAAGCAGAAAGAAAAAGAGAGGGTTTCATCTTTAAAGCTCGATAGCAAGGAGCAAAAAAGACAACCTCTTGTGAAGAAGAGTGAAGACAAGATCAAAAGAAATGATCCTTGTCCTTGTGGTAGTGGTGAAAAATATAAAAATTGTCATGGTAAATAGTTAAATAGGTTAAGTATAAGGAATATCAAATGAGTAAAGAATTAGTTATTTTAGAGTCCCCAGGGAAAGTTAAAGCAATAAGTAAATACTTAGGTCCATCGTATAATGTAATTGCTAGCAATGGACATATTATTGACCTACCGTCAAAAGAACTAGGTGTAGATGTTGAAAATGATTTTAAGCCTACTTATAAGGTTATTAGTAATTCAGGACAAGCAGCGAAAATATTAAAGAAGATCGAAGCACTTGCCAAAACAAGTAGTAGGATACTAATTGCAACTGACCCCGATAGGGAAGGGGAAGCAATTGGATGGCACATTGCAAATAGATTAAAAAATTGTAGTGATAGAATTTTCCGAATTACATTTAATGAGATAACTAAAAAAGGTATACAGGCTGGTCTTCAGAATGAAGGTAAAATCGATACTAATTTGGTCGATTCTCAGCAAGCAAGGCGAATAATGGATAGATTAGTTGGTTATAAAGTAAGTCCTTTTTTATGGAAAACAGTTTCAAACGGATTAAGTGCCGGAAGAGTACAATCTGTAGCTCTGAGAATAATATGCGAAAGAGATAATGATATAAATTTATTTAATCCTGAAGAATATTGGACAATTAAGGCAGATTTTAGCAGCAATAAAGAATCTTTTACAGCTGATCTTGTTAAGATAGAGAATAAGGATTTTAAATTAACAAATAAAGATGAAGCTAAAAAAATAGAAAATGAAATAAAAGAACAAACTTTTAAAGTATCAAACATAACAAAGAAGAAAGTTAAAAAATCTCCAGTAGCACCTTTCATTACATCAACTTTATTGCAGGCAGGTGTAAATAAATTAGGTTATTCCTCAAAAAGGTAATGCAAATTGCTCAGCAATTATATGAAGGGATAGAACTTGGGTCAAAAGGAGTAGTCGGTTTAATTACATATATGCGTACTGACTCAACCAGGATATCAACAGAGGCAATTGATGAACTAAGAGATTTTGTAACCAAAAAGTTTGGTGTTGATTATGTTGTCAATAAAACAAGAAAGTTCAAATCTAAGAAAAATATTCAAGATGCTCATGAGGCAGTAAGACCTACAAGTGTAAATTATGAGCCTAAAAAGATACAGCACTTTTTAACAAAGGATCAATTTAAGGTTTATCAACTTATATGGGCAAGGTTTGTTGCTACACAAATGAAAGATGCGCTATTTTACCAAACTGTTGTAGATATTGATAGTGATAAATTCAAATTTAGAATTAGCGGAAGAGTAAATGTATTCAGAGGATTTATGCAAGTATTCTCTGATGATAGTGTAAAGGACAAGGAAAATGATACTACTTTAAAGTTACCTAAGAATATTGATGTTGGTAAAGAAGTAAATATTGATAAGGTTTTACCTGAAGAGCACTTTACAAAACCACCGGCAAGATTTAACGAGGCCTCCATAACTAAAGAACTTGAAGATGATGAAATTGGAAGACCTTCCACATACGCAACTATTATCGAAAGACTAATAGTTCAAAAGTATATAGAAAAGACTGAGAAAAAGCTTATTTCAACGGAATTAGGTAACATTGTAAACAAACTTCTGATAGAGAATTTCTCAGAAATTTTCAATATAAAGTTTACCAAAAAAATGGAAAAGAACCTAGATAAGATCGAGTATGGTGAAATAAACATGTTGGATTTATTGAATAAATTTTACAAACCATTCGAAAAAACATTGGAAGCTGTTAATCAGAAAAGATCAGAAATAAAGAAAACTGCACAGCAGCTAACAGGAGAAAAGTGTCCTTCATGTAAAACAGGAGACTTGATCATTAAGTGGGGTAAGAACGGTAAATTTATTGCTTGCAACAATTTTCCGAAATGTAAATATACTTCTTCTTTGGATGATGAAAATCAAAAAACCAGAAAAGAAATTGAAATTGTAGGGAAATGCGATAAGTGTAATAAGGGGAATCTCGTTGTTAAGTATGGCAAATATGGTAAATTCGTAGCTTGTGATAATTATCCTGAATGTAAAAATATTATTTCTGAGCAAATAAATGTAAATTGTCCAATTGAAGGATGTGATGGTCATATAAAAACCAAAATTACAAAGAAGGGTAAAAAGTTCTATGGCTGTAGTAATTTTCCAAAATGCACGTTCGCTACTTGGAATAAACCGATCGAAAAAAAATGTGATCAGTGTGGGCATCCAATTCTTGAAGAAATAAATGATCTTAGAGCAAAAAATAGTTACTACATATGTCCGAGTTGTAAAAAGAAATATGACAAAATTTAAATAGAGTATTTGAATTATTTTGCGGTCAAAAACAAAAAAATAAATCTTGACAAGTTGATAGCTTTAGGTTTATATTCAAAACTGATAGTTTTTTAATAATGAAAACAGGTATGATTATGCGTAAAATTGCAGTTCTGTCATCTAAAGGTGGAACGGGTAAAACAACAACATCGATAAATCTAGCACATGGATTAGCTTTAATGGGCAGAAGCGTATTGTTAGTTGATAGCGATCCGCAAAATACAATCGGTATTGTTTTTAATGTTAATCCTGAGAAAAATTTATGTGATCTTTTATTGAAGAGAAGAACGAGTATTACCAAGGTAAGAGAGAAACTTCACATTATTACATCGGGTGGAAAACAACTTGTGGATACAGAAGTAAAATTAATGAAGAAATTCGGTAAAGAATATAAACTTAAGAAAAATCTTTCACATTTAGAAGGAGTGGATTATATAATATTAGATTGTGCTCCATCTATAAATCTGATAAACGTAAATGTTTTAACATATTGTGATGAAGTTATTATTCCTATCGCAATGGATTTTTTGTCTCAAATTGGTGCAAATCAAATATTAGGAATGATTGATAATATCAGTAAATCTTATAACAAGAACCTTGATATACTGGGTGTGTTACCAGTATACTATAATGAGAAAAGAAAAATATCATTGGAAACAGTATCAATTTTGAAAGAATTTTTTAAAGAGAAACTGTTTAATACATACATTAGAGAAGACGTTAATCTGAAAGAAGCTCCTAGTTTCATGAAAACAATTTATGAATATGCACCTGATTCAATGGGTGCTCAGGATTATTTCAAATTAGCACAAGAAGTTGATAGTAGATAAAAAAGTTTTAAGGTAAATATTTATGACTAATGATCCTCAAAATGATTCAAAGAGCTTAGGTAGAAATATTTTCGCAGAAAATAAAGCTCCTTTAAGTACGAAAAAAGAGGAAGTTAAAGAAGTTGAAGAACAACAACCTCCTAAGGAAAAAAGTCTTGGTAGGAATATGTTTTCGCAACCTACGAAGGATCAAGCAGTAGAGAGTGGGAATAGTGAATTTGATATTATTGAAAACACATCGCTTAACAATAAAAAACCAAGTACAAAAAAAGTTTCTAAATCTTCAGCTAAATCTAAACAAATCAATGCTATACATATTTCAGAGAAAAATGTTGTTTTTGCACAGACTTTTTACGATGGTGTAAGCTATAAATTGATTA
>WTAK01000107.1 GCA_013139625.1 Candidatus Delongbacteria bacterium
GCGTGTCTTCGAAGAGAATTATTAAAAGACATGTCAGATGATAAAGCAGAAGAATTTATACATGAGTTAAGAGATCATCGTAATTCGTCAATCTTAAGTGAAGCTGATAAGGTGATGTTGGATTATACAGTTATTCTTACTGTGAAACCGTCTGAGATAAAAGAAAAAATTATTCAAGAACTCAGAGATAACGGTTTTGATGACAGAGGGATACATGATATTTGTACGATCGTTGCGTATTTTAATTTTGTAAACCGTATTGCAACTGGGTTAGGAGTGGAGTTAGAAAAAAAAGGAGAAAATTATGATTAGAGCTAAAGTTTTTATTTCATACAACTGGGAAACACCTAAGCATGATGACTGGGTGGTTACTCTTGCAGAGAAATTAGTTGATTCAAATGTTGATGTGATATTTGACAAATGGGGATTGAAGGAAGGTGAGGATGCTAATGAATTTATGGAAGATGCTGTAACTGATATTGATACTGATAAAGTATTAATCATCTGCAGTAAGAAATATCTATCAGATAGCGGAGCTCAGGTATTAACGAAAGAAATATTTGAAAAAATTAATAATGATAAATTCATAGTTGTTTTCTCAGAAAAAGATGATGATGAAAATCCATATATTCCTGAATTTTATAAGCTGAGATCATACATTGATCTATCCAATGATGACACATATAGCAAGAATTTTGAGAAATTATTAAGATGGGTACACAATCGACCTGTTTATATTAAACCAAATTTTGGAGAAGCTTTAAGTTTCAGTGAAGATGAAAAATTTTCTCTTGAGACAACAGATCTTTATAATTCAGCTAAGAAAGCTATCAAAGAGGGAAAACCTAATGCTATAGGTCTTGTAACAGAATATTTTAATGTATTTGCAAATAACCTTGAGAAATTCAGGATAGATCTTGAGGAAGGTGATGAGGAATATGATGAAAAGATCTTCAGTTCCGGGGATGAATATTTTATTTACAAAAACGAATTTGTTGAGCTGGTATATATGATCGGACAGTATATGTTCGATGACTTCATTGGTAAACGAATGCATGATTTCTTCCAGTCATTGACACAGTATCTCGTTTTTCCTGATGATTATAAATTCAAGCATAAATGCGGCCTCGATATCTTTAAATTCTTTATACATGAGTTATTTTTATATTGTATTGCAGCTCTCATGAAGCATGACAGGTATGATCTTATAGTTGATCTTATTCAGGATAGATATTACATTGAAAAAGATAATGATGGTTTTGAGCAGCTTCAGGGATTTGAGATATTCCATAATCATTTAAGCAGTTTTCAGTATAGAAATGACAGGCTTAATCTAAATAGAAAATCTATACATGCTGATATTATTATGAAGCATGCAAGATCAGATTATGTTACTTTTAACGAAGTTCTTCAGACTGACTTTATCTTATATATAGTGAACTGTGTTCAGTCTCTAAGATTTGGACATCAGCAGGGATGGTTTCCGGAGTCACTTGTACATATGAATTTCCCGGACAGACCTTTTGATATTTTTGCAAGGTGTGAATCAAGGCATTATTTTGATACTATCAAAAAAATATTGGGTGTAGTGAAGAAAATGGAATTGGAGGCTGTTCTTGAGTCAATGGATGAGGAAGAGATATATGTTCCTGAATGGGATGAATTTAGGATTGATCCGTATGCATTACTTAATTTCAAGGATATGTGTACAATGCCATAGTTGAACGATTAAAAACTTTGTTTTTAATCAGTCTTGGATGATGAATTTAGAAAATTAAGGGAGAATGAAAGATGAAAAAAGTAGCTACATTTTTATTGATATTGGTAGCAGCATCAACATTATTTTATGGTTGCAGTAATAAAGGAGCAAACTATAAAGAAGATTCACTAGAGCTAAAATTATTACAAACAATCTCAGGTAAAGTTAGTTCAGGTGACTCAACTAAAGCTTTCAGTGAAATTGAAGATCTTGAAATAGACAGTGATGGAGATATTTTCCTTTTAGCATCAAGAAAAGGTAAAATATTGAAATTTGATAAGAATGGAGAATTTATAACTTCTTTTGGAAGTTTAGGGAAAGAACCGGGGCAATTTCTAAGTCTGGATATTGTGATCATCGATGACGAAGTATATGTAAAATCTTTTCCGAATAAAAATATTGTTAAGTTTGACAAGAATGGAAAATATTTAGAAACTTTTGAATATGCTGACGAAGGAATGTTTAAAGGTGTTATTGGAGAAATACTTAGAGCAACATCTGATAAAAATATAGTTGGATATATGAATCATGTTAAAGAAAATTCAAAAGGACAATTGCTCTTTAGACATGATCTTGCACTAATGAATAAGAAATTTGAAAAGTTAGCAATTTTAAGGGACTACGAAATTGAATTTGATCCATATAATGTAAGATACTTTGAATCAGTTTCGAAATATACAATTGGCGGAGGAAAGATATTTGTTGCTGAAAATAGTGAGGATACTTATAAAATTAATGTTTTTGACCTAGATGGTAATAAAGTTAAAGAAATTGTTAAAGATTATACAAAAGTCGAATATAATCAATATGAGATGGATAGAATAAAAACCCTTAATTTACTTGCGAATGGAAAACCTATGTCTGAAAATAAATCTTTTAAGAAGTCTGTAAATGATGTCTTTTTTGATAAGTATGGGCGATTGTTAGTTTGCTCTTCAATAAAAAGGAATGAGACGAATCAAAAAGATTTTATTGTAGATATTTATAAGGATGGAATTTATCTAAATACTACAAAAGTAGAAAAGTTGATAGGTGAAGATTTTGTTCGTAGATTTGATTCGAGAATTTATTTCTTAGGTGATAAGATCTATGAAATTGTGAACGACGAAGCTAAAATTAATATATATGCCTACTAATATGAGCAAGAAAAAAGATATTATAGATCTGAATATTTCTGAAGAAAAGAAAACTGAGCTTATAGATGGACTTCAAGAATTCTGTAAAAATGAATTAGATGTTGAAATTGGAAATCTTGGAGCAAGTTCTTTGTATGACCATATAAAGAAAGAATTCAGTACGATAATTTACAATAAAGCAATAGAAGATGCGAAAGAATATTATGAGTCAAGGCATATGGAAATAGATATAGATTCATACATGTTATTAAAATAACTTAAGGTTTAAATTATATGATAATGCAAGGAACTCTTGTTAATGTTGGAGCTGTTATAGTTGGAAGTGTGATCGGGCTGATCATTCATTCCAGATTGCCCAAAAGAATTACTACAACAGTTTTTCAGGGAATAGGACTTTTTACTTTATTTCTAGGTTTTTCTATGGCTTTGAAAACAAATAATATACTTTTAATGATATTCAGCATTGTTTTGGGATCTATTACCGGAGAATTATTAAATCTAGAAGATAAAGTAAATAAATTAAGTGAGAAGATAAAGAAAAAGACGAAATCAAAGAACGATATGTTCACAGAAGGGTTCGTTACAGCTTTCATGCTATTCTGTATGGGATCTATGACTATACTAGGGGCTATTGAGGAGGGACTTGGTGGCGTGTCTGATCTATTGCTGACAAAATCATTAATGGATGGCTTTGGGTCTATCGCTTTATCAGCTTCTCTGGGATTTGGTGTAATGCTTTCAGTTATTCCTATGCTTATCTATCAAGGCGGATTAACGTTGTTTGCAAGTCTGTTGGAAGGATTCTTTACTGAGATAATGATAATGGAACTATCAGCTGTTGGAGGGATTATTCTAATCGGCTTAGGTATCAATATCCTTGAGATAAAGAAACTAAAGATATTAAACATGGTGCCAAGTTTGCTTTTTATTGTATTACTAACATATTATTTTCAATAGGCATAAATTT
>WTAK01000476.1 GCA_013139625.1 Candidatus Delongbacteria bacterium
AATTTATATATCTATCAAATCTATGTTGCACAATCAATACGGACAACATATATGGCTAAATCTACCCACATTCAAGACTAGATAGAAAGCCATACATTAAAGATAAAGTTTTTTTACCGAGAACGAAATACGGGTATGTTTTGGAACACTATAATCATCCATTTTGATTTTTTAAAATCTTAGAGTTATATTTGACATTAAGTAAATGGGTGGCATCGTGATTAAAAATTTAACAGAGCTAACAAAAAAGAAGTTCATTGTTGTTAATATTGCAAATGAGATTGGCATATCTAAAACAGCTGAGTTATTTAACTATAGTCGGCAAACAATTAGAATTTGGAAAAAAGAATATCGTGAAAATGGAATTGAAGGACTTCAGAATAAATCTCGTAAAGGTCAGAGCTATCCTGATAAAGTTTCTTATGATGTCGTAAATAAAATTATAGCGATAAAAGTAAACCATCCAGACTATACTGCAAAAAAAATAAAAAAGGTACTAAAACTCAATTATTCAATTAGAACAATATCTAAAAAGATAAACCAAAACTCTCATTTGCTTAAAATTGATAAAAAGAATAACCAGACAAATAATCTTCAGCCTGATGTTTTTTCGGATTTCTTCGTTTCGATCAAAAAAATACAATATAATAACAGGCCAAACAAACTTCCAAAGTATATAATATTATTGGAAGAAAGATCAACAGGCATTACCTTCAGTTCGTTTTCATATGAAAGAATTTCTTTATCAATCGCCATTTTTCTTGAATATATCATAGAGAACCTTCAAAAATTCTTTTCCTTTAATAAGTTTAATTTTTATTTATCCAGTTCTATTAAAATGTCATCCAATGATATTATAACACACATAGTGAAAGATAAATTCCAATACAACCTTATACCCAATTCTTACATTTCTGAGTTCTATTCATCATCCATAAGAGATAAACCATATAGCTATCTTTACGATAATTTATTTTCTAAATTCAATTTTATATCAAACAATGAAAATTCATTATCATATAAAACTTTCGCACATTTATTTCTATTTAACCATAAAAGAATTGAACATATTTCAAATTCAAAGATTCCTGTTGATAGTTCACTTATAGAAAAATTCGGGAAAATATCATTTATTGTATTGCCAATATTTACGGATAAGTTTATTTCCAGTATAGATAGAATAAAACGTAATAAGAAGTTCTTTAACGACCTTTATTCAAATATATCCAATCCTGAATTTAATTTAAGGCTCCAACAAATCAACTTAATAATTTCATATTTAGCTACTATTGGTAAAAAAGCTGAAGTAAAATATCAGCATCAGTTAGCTGAAGAGATATTTTCAGCAACGGAATCTATTGCAAAATACTATATTGACAATATCTCAGAATACCTTGAGCAGAATAATTCTGAGAATAATCCACTTTTCTCTGATCATACTCTTATTTTAAATAATATCGTATCAAATTTGATAGCATCTTTATCAGGATTGAGTTATTCTTTTAAATTAAAAGGCTTCAATCAAAAAGAAATTTCATATTTAGAAGAAAGTATTGAATTATCTGAAAAATATGATTTTATAGAAAATGAAATAATACTAAAGAATATGCTCGTATTTTGCTATACCCCATATCAGGATAAAGATAAAGCTTTAGAGTTAGTCAGATATATTATAAAACACCCACAAATAAATAAGGAACAAGATCTTATAGCTAAAATTAATATCGGTATGTATTATTTTGAAAAAAGCAATTTTAAAATTGCGGAAAATATCTATGTAGCACTTCTTGAAAAAATAGGTAAGCAATATCCTGAATTAAGAACAATTGTATTATTGAATTTATCTACGATTGACCTGTTTACTAACCGATTAAGCGAAGCCTTTTCTTACTTAGAAGAAGCTAAAGAGTGCATAAAAGCTAATAATATCCTTAAATATGGCATCAATTTAAATGATAATTTTGGTTTGTATTATGCAAAGAATCAAATGTCAGAAAAAGCAATAGAATATTTTAAGAAGGCAATAAAACTTTCTAAAAAAAGAGGTAATGTGGTCTTCATAAATCGCTCTACCCGTAATCTGGGAAATATATACAATATTCTTGGGAAATACGATAAAGCAATCATTAGTTTTAAATCAATACTTTTATCTATTCAGGAGAGTCAAGAATACAAAGGTTTAATTACATTACTACTTTATATTTCTGGGACATATTTTAATTTAAAAAAATATAAAATATCTGAAAATTATGCTGAAAAAGCTATTTTTCTTTCCAATGTATTAAAAAATGATCTGCTCTATTTTTGTAGCCTGATCTACATGATAAATATTCATATTGAACAACTAGATATAAAGAAGATAGTTGCTATTCTGCAAATATTTATAAATATGAAGGATAAGATTAAAAATTCATCCACCAAATTTATAATAAAAATCATAACTTATAAATCTGAGTTTCTTAAGTTGCTCTTTAATCACAAACTTACAAAAAAAGAGATATTATTGAGAGAAGAAAAGATTATAGATATTTTCAATGAAATTGATTCAGATATAGAATATTATAAAGATAACAATGACCAAAAAGCTGAATTAACATTCCTTTATTGCAAATTATATAAATACCTTTATGATCACTCAAAAAAACAAAAGATAAAAATAGAAATGATTGAAGGAATAATTAAGGATAGTTATATACTGCATAAAAAGAATGCAACTGAGATTTATACAACTTTATCTTCTCAAGCAGAGGATGTTCTTTATAAAAAAAGGTTAAAAGAGATTGAGCAATTTCCGGAGTTATAGCAATTCTACTTCTTTTTCTTATCTTCCATCTTTTTTGCAATATCAGGATATAGTTCTTTTAAGCAATCAGGGCATATAGAATGAGAAAATTTAGCATCTGAGCGGGTACTTAAATATTGTTCTACCTGAGACCAGTATCCTTCATCATCTCTGACCTTTTTACATGATGAACAAATTGGAATTATGCCGTGTAAAGTTTCGATTTCATTTCTTAAATGATTTATAACTGTTTCAAGCTTTAGAAGCTTAGATATATCTCGCAGTTCTTCGATAACATATAATAAATTTCCATCATCATCAAAAACAGGAGTTGCAGTGATCTCTTCAAAAACCTCAACACCATCATATATGTGCTTATGAACTACTTGAGAACTTTCTTTTGATTCAATTGATAGTTGTACAGGACATTGGTGTCCTTGCTCTTGACAGGGTTTTTCTTCGTTATGAGTAACAGCGTAACATTTCTGACCTGCTACATCAGAACAATTCATCATCTTACAAGCTGCATTATTGGATAATAAAATATTGAAATCCTTATCAATAACTAAAACTGAATGACTAAGTTTATCGAATACACCACATTCGATCCTTTCACATTTATCTTTATTTTGTTCACTCATGATATACTCCTATTGAATAAAGTACCCGATCCTTGACCATCTTATAGCTTTTAGCAAAGGTGCTTCTGAATCCCATGAAAAATATACCATGATAGGTTTTCCAACAATGTAATCCTCTTCAACAAAGCCCCAATAACGACTATCATAGCTATTGTCTCTATTATCACCCATCATAAAATATGAACCTTCCGGCACAGTTAATGGTCCGAAATTATCTCTGTTTCCCATATTTTGGAATATACCCGGTTGCTGATAATCCATAGGAATTTCTCTGAGATCAGTGAATCTTTCTTTTGCTTTACCTTCTTCGAACATTGGATCGATTTCAACTGTATCGTAAAATTCTCCGAATCTTTTGCCATCAACATAAACTTCTTTATTTTTTATTTCAATAGTTTGACCCGATAACGCAATACATCTTTTCACGTAGTAAAGCCATTGGTCATATTGCTCATCAAAATGTTTAAATACAACCACATCACCCTGTTTAATATCTTTAAATAAAGGAGTTTTTGCCCAAGGAATGCTAAAACCTATCTCAGTAAAAGGAATACCTATCCAATCCGGCGTTCTGAGTCCGTAAATAAATTTATTAACTAAAAGCATATCTCCAACTCTAAGTGTTCTTTCCATCGATCCAGTAGGAATTCTATATGCTGAAACGATGAATGACATTATTAAAAACAGCATTATTATCAAGCTGGCAATTGATTTTATTATTAGTTTATAGTTTACAGGTTTTTTCTCTTCCATTTATTCCTCTGTGATTGGTTTCATAACCATCTTACTATTTATATACGTTTTTGTTCTGTCATCGAGACGCGATAAATCGCGTCTTTACGGAATTGTTCTATAACTTGAAGAAATTCCATACTTGCTTCTGTGTTTTCTTACTTAGAAGGTTCTCTACAAATTCTTTCTTATGTAGATATGTTGATATACCTGCTAAAACCCTAATATGAGGATCATTCTTTTTGGTAGATGATATAATTAATATAATTATTTTTGTAGGAAGACCATCAATAGATTCAAATTCTATACCATCTTTTTTGAACCCGATCGCTATCTGAACTTGTTTAACACCATCTGTTCTGGCATGTGGGATTGCAAGACCGTTTTGCATACCGGTACTGATACTACTTTCTCTGGTCATAACTTCTTGAAAGATATCATCTTTATTCGTTATCTTACCGTTCTTCTCAAGAATATCTACAAGTTCTTTTATAACTTCCTCTTTGGTATTTCCTTTGAGATCAAGTTCAATACAATTTGGATCTAAGATTTTAGAAATATCAATATTCACTCTTGATTTTATATCATGTGTAATTGTTTTCCTTAGTTCATCAGTATTTGTCATATCCTTTAATTTATCAAGATTGTGCTTAAGTTTCATAAAAGATTCATAAATCATTGTTCTTACAAAAGACATATCTTCTTTATTAGTAGAGAAAACTATCTTCTCAGAATATTTATCCAATTTTACAAAAATATCATCCTTTCTGATATGATAAATTTCATGATCAAGTGTAATCTTATTGATAAAAAAACCTTCATTATCAAAATACTGAATTATATATGATTCGAAAAACTCTGTCCTTTCCTGACTTTCCAAGTTCAATTCGTATGTTTCACTTTCAAGGTCTTTAAT
>WTAK01000119.1 GCA_013139625.1 Candidatus Delongbacteria bacterium
AAGAACTTTTATCAATACTTATAATACCAAAGAAATTAATTAGAGATATACTGGGATTACTAAGATTGAACTATCCCTTCGATCATGAGTATTTTGTAAAACCAGACAATAATAAAAGAAACAGAATTTTTAGAAGTATTGCACAAATTGTTGAAGAAAATGATGAGCCTTCAAAAATTCAGGGAGTTATTCAAGATATTACAGAAAGTAAAGAGATAGAAATAGAGATAACGAATGCTAATAGCGACCTTAAGAATATGATGTATGTAGCATCTCATGATCTTCAAATGCCTCTTGTTTCAATGGAAGGTTTTGCTTCTATGCTGATAGAGCAGCATAGTGAAGTATTAGACGATAAAGGTAAATATTACTTAAAAAGAATACTTGCGAATACTTCAAGTATGAGGAAATTGATCAACAGCCTTTTAAGTATATCCAGGTTGAGTTCTATAGAGAATCCTTTTGAAGTAGTAGATATGGTAAAAGTAGTAAACATTGTTAGAAAAGAGTTGGAAATAAGCTTACAAGAGTCAAGCACCAGTGTGAATATCTTAGATGAAGAAAATATTCCTGAATCGTTCGGAGATAAGCAGAGATTATTGATTGTATTAAGAAACCTAATATCCAATTCTATTAACTACAAAGCAAAAAATATTTCTATTGGATATGAGAACGGAAAAGGATATTTTGTTAAAGATGATGGTATTGGTATCAATAATGACCATCTTGAAAGAATATTTAAACCCGGTGAAAGAATAAACGATATAAAGACTGAAGGAACAGGAATGGGTCTTACATTCTGTCAAAAAGTCATTGAAATGCACAAAGGTTCTATTTGGGCTGAATCCGAAGGGCAGGGAAAGGGAACAACGATCTATTTTACGATAGGAAAATAAGATGGTTCAAAAAACAAAAAATAAATTTACTAGTAATAAATATTGGACTTGGTTTGCACTATTTATGCTTGTAGAAGTCATATCTTTCATCTTTCTAGTAAACAATCATAGAATAAATTCTATAAATCAACAAAAGAAAGAATCTCTGCATAGTGCCAGATTCTTAAGCGATATTATTAAGATCAATCTACAGGAAAATAATTACAGTCAGATCGAATTATTTATTAATAGTTGGTATAAATCTCATGAGGATTATTTGGGTGATCTAACTCTGTCGGCAAAAAATGGATTTGTAGTGGTTGAGATCCATAGCAAACATCTTAAAAGAAAGCACACTTTTAAAATCAATAAGGATATAGAATATTCATATAATAAAGTAATGAAATTGCAATTGGTCATTGATCTCGATAAAACTTTTCATCATGCACAAGAATTTGCTATCAACCTTTTTTTAATACTCTTTTTTACTTCAATAGCACTTGGATATATGATATTTCTAGTTGGCAAGAAAAATGCTTCCTCAGTGAACTTGAACCATCGTCAGGAAGAATTAGATGATCTTTTGCAGGAGTTAGTACAAGAAGTAGAAAGAAGGAAGCAATCAGAAAGTAATTTAATAAGCAATCAGACCTTATTGCAACAAGCTCAGGAAATTGCTTTGATAGGATCATGGGAACTGGACTACGAAACAGGTGAAATTGTCGGCTCTCCTGAATTTTTTAATATAATTAAATTGCCATATAAAAATAACGGAAATATTAGTTTAAAAGAGATATTAAAAGTTACTTTGGATTATAACAAGATAATCAGAGAAAGTAATAAATCGAAAGAAATAGTGTCTTTTGATGAAGAATGCTATGTCGTAGATCAATTTACTAAAAAGATAACAAAGACTGTTCGTGTTATTGGAAGATCTATGATAGATAAAGATACTTCGAAGAAAGTAATAAGAGGTGTCATGCAAGATATTACTGAAAAGAAAAAGATCGAAATTGAAAGTGAAAGTGCGAATACTGACCTTAAGGAAATGTTACATATAGTTGCACATGAATTACAAACACCGTTAGTTACGATGGAAGGTTTTAGTTCACTGATCTTAGATAATTTTAAGGAAACTATGGATGAAAAATCTATTTATTATATTGAAAGGATCAATGATAATGCCCTAGGTATGAAAAAACTTATAAATTCTATCTTAGATATTTCAAGATTAAATACAATAATATATCCTTCAGAAAAATTTAGTACAATTAAAATGCTAAATGATCTAAAAAAAGAAATTGAGATAATGTCTGATTCTAAAGTATTTATTTCGATAAATACCTTTCCTGAAATTCCGGAGATATATGGAGATAAACAAAGGATATATCTTGTTTTTAGGAATTTATTGCTAAATGCTATTAACTATGGCGGAGAAAACTTGGAAATAGGTTATTTGCCGAATAAAGGATTCTTTGTTAAGGATGATGGGATTGGTATAAAAATAGATTATATTGAAAGAATATTCATGCCCGGTGAAAGGTTGAAAGAAACTGAGGCGGAAGGTACAGGTATGGGATTGACTTTCTGTAAAAAGATACTTGATCTTCATCGTGGAAGGATCTGGGCTGAATCCGAAGGAAAGGGGAAGGGATCTACATTCTACTTTTATATTCCAATGAGTAAAGAGGATTAGTTGCAACAAGGGGATCAGATCCCCTTGTCCGGTAAAACCGGTGCAACTAAAACAAGTCCAGCATAAGAGGAGTAATTATGAATACATATAAGAAACTACTTTTTGTACTTCTGATATCACTAACCGTACAAATATATCCACAAGAGAAACTAATTTTTGGAGTGCATCCATGCTTTAAGGCCGGTGAGATGAAAACAAGGTTTTCACCTTTGGTAGAATATTTGAGTAAAAGTATAGGTATTCCTATTGAATTTGTAGTTAGTCAAAATTATGAAGGACATATCAAGGTAGTAGGCGAAGATATTATTGATATCGCATATATGGGACCTTATTCATATGTGAATATGGTAGATGACTATGGTAAGAAAAATATAATTACAATGTTTGAAACGGGTGGAACAGCTTACTTGAAGGGGAATATTATAACCGGTTTAAACAGTAATATCAAAACTTTAGAAGATATTAAAGATCATAGAACCGCATTTGTCAGTGAGAAATCAACTATGGGATTTATAGTTCCTATGTATTATCTCTATAAGAGTATTCATGAAAAACAATTATTTCATAACTACAAATTCTTAAATAATCATTTGGATGTTTGCACTGGAGTTCTTATAGGTGATTTTGATGTGGGAGCTGTTAGACATGAATCATTCTTGAAAAATCGTAGTAAAGGTTTGCGGAGTATTGCAGAATTTGATTCAATACCGGAGCATATTATTATTGGAAGAAAGGGGCTTGATAAAAATATAGTTAAAGCGATAAGAGAAGCATTGATAAATATAAAATCTGATAAAAATAGCGAAAAAATATTAAAGAGTTTGAACCCTTTATTAACAGGTTTTGTGCCGGCTAAGGATTCTGATTTCAATAAATTAAGAAAGATCGAAAAATACTTGAAAGAAAAAGGGATTATATATGAATAAATAAGTAGGGGACGCAGATCTGCGTCCCCTACGATTTGAATATTATTTCTTATATTTCTTATATTTCTTTAATTCATCCCGTAATTCATTTATACGATGTTCTCTGTTTAAAAATAACTTATTTAAACTTTCTAATTC
>WTAK01000159.1 GCA_013139625.1 Candidatus Delongbacteria bacterium
TATTTACTTGTTAAAACATTTCCAACAACTGCTAATATATATTTAGATTCTGTTTTTGTAGGTAGATCACCTATCAAAATTAAGCTCTGGCATAACCAGATAAAAAATATTAAAATTACAGCAATTCCGATATTTCATAATCAATATGCACAGAAAATCGAATTTTATATCCCTTCAATACCTGATAAAATTAAGATCCAAATGAATTATAAGCCGGAACGTTATTTAGAATATGAGCTAGAAAAAAAGAAAAAAGCTAAGAAGGATATTCAAGTAGTGGAAGTTATTACAGAAGTGCCTTTATTATTGCCGATGATATTTTTTGATCTGGATAATCATGAAGTAAATAACTCAGAGATATCAAAATTGGATAATATCATAGAATTAGCGAAAAAACATCTTGAATATAATATTGAAATAATAGGCTATGCGGATCAGCAAGGAGAGGAAAAGTATAATTTGCAGTTGTCCTTGAAGCGAGCTGAGTCTGTAGTAGATTATATTGATAGTAAAGGTATTGATAAAGATAGACTTGTGATATTAGCAAAAGGTGAGTCAGCTACTTATAATAAGCTTGGTAACCTTTTGGATTATTCTCAAGATAGGATCGTGACTTTTAATTTTATAAAGAGAAAATAGAAAAAACTTGCTAAATTCTCCAAAAAATGTTACTCATTAATACATATACAAAAAACAACACAACAATATTTCAAGCTATATAGTACTGTAAATAGTATTGGTGTAATGATATTAGTACTGACAATGTGTTTGTAAGTATGTTGCGTAAAAGATTGTTCCTATGAAAGATAAAGTAAAATACCGAACGTATTTAATTGGCACGCAATTTGCATTTGTAACAGAGGTAAGTGAAAATCAGAAATGCAAATATAGTATGACGATAATTATTTTAATTTTAACATAGGGAGTTTATGATGAACGAGAATATTTTTAGAGAATATGATATTAGGGGAGTTGTTGAATCTGATTTTATTCCTGAAACAGTAACAAATATTGGGAAATCCTTAGGGTCATATTTGTTGAATAAGGATTTTAAAAAGTGTGTGGTGGGGTATGATGCAAGATTATCAGCTTCATATCTATTCAAAGCGTTAACAGAGGCCCTAACAAGTCTTGGTATAAATATAATTTCAATTGGTGAATGTACAACACCAATGTTGTATTTTGCTCAAATGGAATTGAATTGCGATGCCGGAGTTATGATAACCGGTTCTCATAATCCATCTGATATGAATGGATTTAAGTTACTTACTCGAGATTCAGCTATATATAGAAAAGAAATTCAAAAATTAAAAAAAATAATTTTAAATAAACATTTTATGTATAGGCCTGTTAATCTTCCAGTAGGAAAAATCATACAACAATCAATAAAAGAAAAGTATTTTAGTTTCCTGAAATCAAATATTAAAATGGGTGATAAGAAGCTTAAAATTGTTGTTGATGGTGGAAATGGTACAGGTGGTGAGATCGCAGCTGAAATATTCAGATATTTTGGCATGGATGTTGTCGAACTTTATACTAAACCTGATGGAACATTCCCAAATCATCATCCTGATCCGACAGTTCCGGAATATATGACTGACCTGATCGCGAAGGTTCAGGAAGAGAAAGCTGATCTTGGTATCGGTTATGACGGTGATGCAGACAGGATAGGTATTGTGACTGAGACTGGTAAAATGCTTTTCGGTGATCATCTGATGCTTATTTTTGCAAAAGAGATACTTTCAAGAAAGCCGGGTGCTACTATCATTGGTGAAGTTAAATGTTCTCAGACTATGTACGATGGCATTGAAGAGCTTGGTGCAAGGCTGTTATGTGGAAAGCAGGTCATTCATTGATAAAAGCTAAGATGAAAGAATTAAAAGCTGAACTTGGCGGAGAAGTGAGTGGGCATATTTTCTTCAAGGATAGATTCTTTGGTTTTGATGATGCACTTTATGCTTCATTGAGACTGCTAGAGATAATGTCTTCTACCGGAAGTTCTATTACCGAACTTTTGAAAGATGTTCCTAAGACTATCATGACACCTGAGATAAGATTAGAAAGTGATGACAATAAGAAATTTGAAATAGTTAAGAAAGTTACAGAATATTTCAAGAATGCAGGATACAAAGTAAATGATGTTGACGGTGTCAGAGTTATCTTTGATGATGGATTCGGGCTTCTAAGAGCATCGAACACACAACCTGCATTGGTTCAGAGATATGAGGCTCAATCTCAAGAAAGACTTGATGAGATCATGGAGCTTATTCAGAGCAAACTTAAAGAAATTGAAGATAATTCATGAAAATTGTTTTAACTTTAAACTTAGAGGTATAATATGCATAACAAAAGAATTGCTTTCGGAGTCATTACATATAATCTTAACAGTTCTTCTCCATTAAAAGAATTTTTAGAAAATGCAATAAAGTATGACCATGTTGTTCATGAACTAATAATATGTTACAGTAATAAAGTTGACCCGAAAGTTGTTAGAGAATTATCATCCTATTGTCCGGTTCACTTGATCCATAAAGGTGATTATAAAATAATCAAAGATCACATGATAAAAAAAGGAATGTCATGCAAAGAGATTGAGCACTTGTTGAAAACACCATTGAAAAAGAAATATGGTAAAGTTTCTTATGGAACAAGTAGAAATTATGTTTATATGACGGCTTTGATGAATGATCACGACTATTTGTTTTTCTTTGATACTGATATTTATCCAAAGATACTGAATTCTGATGAAGGAAAAAATAGTAAGTTTACAGAAGTTGATTTTATAGGTGCACATCTTAAAGTATTGAATTCGGAAGATGATATAGTCGCAACAACGAGTGATTATACAGGTTATTATATTATACCTAAAATGGATTTCCTTAACCTTGATAAATTATTATACGGGCTTCAGAAAGAAGGGCAATACGGATATATTAAAAAGAATGAAATTCCGGTAATATCTAATTCATACGGAGAAAATATCCGTGTTACAAATAAGATTCTTGGAGGTAATTTAGCAATAAATCTTCAGAATAAAAAACTACTGGCACCTTTTTTCTCAGAAACACTTGTGATGAATGATGAATTATTTTTAGGCAGAGGTGAAGATACATTGTTCGGACCAATTGTTAATAATATGGGTGGTAAATGTGTTGATATAGATCTTTTGGTTTTTCACGATTGTTTTGGTAATTATCCAAAAAAACCGAATATTAGTGAAAAAAGAAATGTTGACAGATTCTATTATGCATGTGTAGGATGGTTAATAAGAAATCCATTTTTCAATTGGATCAGAAATGAATATTATAAAGAAAATCAAGATCCAAAAGAAATTCAAGATAGATATGAAGCATTAGTCATTGGATGTAAGAGTGCCGCAGAATATTTTAAGGATGAAAGATTTCTTATATTACCGGAAGCTTTCAAAGCTTCTTATGCAAAATTGGATAAGACAATTTACAAATATCATAAATTGATAGCATCATGGAATAAATTTAAAACTGTGTTATAGACCGTATTGAACAAGGAGTTTTAACCCCTTGTAATTATAAAATAGGAGAAATTATGAGAGTTTATATGGTTATTCCATCATATTGGTCAGGACCAAACGGTGAATGGGAAGAAGGGGATGCAGTTTTTGATCATCCCACACCATTGAAAGAAGAAGGAACATTAAGAAGAACACTTGATTCAATTGATATTTTGGATGACAAAAATTTTACTTTAATTATTATCGGTGTAGCGACAAATCCCAAATATGATGAGATTATGCATGAGAAACTTGATAAGATGATAAGGGAAGCAAATGTAAAAGTAGATACAATTCTTTTTACATATAAGAATTTGTATAAATTGAAGGAATTGATTTACAAGGATGTTGAAATGGAAGATATTCTTTCACTAAGTAATTACTCTCACATTCGAAATATGTGCATATTTTTGCCATATGTTTTGGATGCAGATGTTGCAGTTCTTATAGATGACGATGAAGTATTTGAAGATCCATATTATATGACTAAAGCAAAGGAGTTCGTAGGTAAAAGATTTTATGGTAACACAGTTGATGGTGTTGCCGGTTACTATCTAAATGAGGATAATGAATACTATGACAAAGTAAATATAGTTCCTTGGATGACTTATTGGGATCGATTTGGGGGTAAAAGAGAAGCATTTGATAATATTATCGGAAAAGGTCCTAGGTTAAAACAAACTCCTTTCGCATTTGGCGGTGCAATGGTGATTCATAGAAATCTAATGAGAATAGTACCATTTGATCCAATGGTAACCAGAGGAGAAGATACTGATTATGTTGTAAATGCAAAAATGTTTGGCTTTAATTTCTATCTGGATAATACTCTTGCAATAAAACACCTCCCACCTCAAAAAAAACATCCGATTTGGAAAAGATTTAGAGAGGATATTTATCGTTTCTTATATAACAAATCAAAGTTTGAATCTCAAGTTCCGATGAATAACCTAAGGGTTATATCTCCTGATGAATTTGATCCTTATCCAGGTCAATTTATGAAGCCGGATCTTGGTGATAAAATTTTCAAAACAAATATTATTTTAGCTTTAGATTATT
>WTAK01000295.1 GCA_013139625.1 Candidatus Delongbacteria bacterium
TTGAATGAAAAACGACTATTTATATATCAAAGACATTGAATTTTTGATAACAGACAAATGCACTTCTAAATGTAGGCATTGTTCTAATACTCAAATTTTAGGTGCAAGTCATGTAATTTCACCAAATAAAAGTAAAGAAATACTATCAATCCTTACAAATTCTTTCAAAATTGAATCAGTAATGGCATTTGGTGGTGAGCCTTTATTGTATCCAGAAGTTACAACAGATATTTTATCGCATGCTAAGAAACTAAATATTGAGAGAAGACAAATAATTACAAATTGTTATTGGTCAAAGAAATATGATAGAATTGATGAAATATCTCATATGCTTAAGAAAGCAGATGTAAACGACATATTAATTTCTGTTGATTGCTTTCACCAAGAACATTTAGATTTTAAGATAATTGATTACACAATCTCACAACTTTGCAACATGGAACTACCCTCAATTAAACTTCACCCATGTTGGTATATTTCAAAAGATTCTAATAACAAATATGATAGCGATACACGAAGTTATCTGAAAAAATTGTCAAAATACAATCTAGAAGTAACTGAAGGTAACATTCTTTTCCCTGCTGGGAATGCGGTAAAAAACTTTCCTGACAGATTCGAACCTATTCAAAACATCTCAGAAATAGTATGTGGCAAAGCACCTTATACAGAAAGACCAGATCATATTACTTCGATAGGTATCAATCCTGATGGCAAAGTTAGTAGCTCTTGTTTCGGTGATTATATGGAAGTAGAAGAGTTTATCCGTAACTATAACCCATATAAAGACAAATTGATGCATACGCTTTTAACTTCTGGATTTAAAGGCATACATGACATTGCTAAGCAAAAAGGAATAGACTTTGATATCAAAAATTATTATTCGGTATGTGATGCTTGTTCTGATTTAAGGAAGAGAATTGAAGATAAACTTTAAAATACAACCCATAACATTAGCAAAATGACTTGAATACCCTACTTGTCTTGGCTTAACGCTTTTTGCCATGACCGTTGTAAACTTTTACAACTTTGGCAAAATGGCACTGTCGTAATCATCTATGAGTCCGAATGCTTTAGCATTTCAGCTCCAACCTTACCATTTATCAGAATTTCTCAATATTTCAAAATAATACTTGACTTCGATTTTCTAACTCGTGCCTATTTATCAGAAAATCTTAATATTTTAAAATAATGCTTGACATAAAAACCCTAAAGAATTATATTTGGCACTGCATTTAGGCGGGAGAGTAGCTCAGTTGGTAGAGCACCGCCCTTTTAAGGCGATGGTCGACGGTTCGAGCCCGTCCTCTCTCACAGAAAAAGCCCTGGAAATTTCAGGGCTTTTTTCATTTGTAATATTTTTTTGTTACTTATTTGTCAGGATATTTCTCTGATAATGCCCTTATCACATCAAGTGACCTAAAGAATGCATCAACTACCTCTGGATCAAATTTGATCCCGGACATCTTTCTTATCTCTGCCAAAACATCTTCCTCTTTCCAAGCATCCTTGTAAACTCTTTTACTTGATAAAGCATCATAAACATCGGCTACAGATACAATTCTACCGAATATCGAGATATCTTCTTTTTGAGGATGAAGAGGATAGCCAGTACCATTCCAATTTTCATGATGTGAAAGAGCTATATTTGATGCAACTTCATCAAAACGAGATTCTTTATCGAAAAATAACTCCGCACCAAGAGTAGTATGTGTTTTCATTACTTCAAATTCATCTTTTGTTAATTTTGCCGGCTTTTTAAGTATCGTATCAGAAATAGCGACCTTTCCAACATCATGAAGCATAGCTGCCATTCTGAGAAGATCTCTATTAGTATCTATTTCTCCTCTGTCAATACCCTTTTCAACTGCCCATCTTTCATAGATCTCAACTGAGTAAGCTGCTACTCTGTTTACATGAGCACCTGTCTCTTTCGGATCGCGTAATTCTGCCATGTGGATCATTCTGAGTAAAAGAGTTCTTGTCATTCTGGCATTCTTCATTGCAATACTTGCTGTCGAAGCAAAATGCCTGATAAATAATACATCATCCTCAGAAAAAGGTATCACCCTCCCACTCTCATCTTTTGCGTTAATAATCTGCAATACTCCTATTATATCCTCTGTCTCGAAACGAAGAGGCACAGCCAGCATTGATACTGTCTTATAATCGGCTTTTTTATCGAACTCAGGATCAAATGAATATGGACAATCTTCTGAAATTTTGCTAACATCCGGAATATTAAGTATTTCACCTGTGGATGCAACATAACCTGCTATTGAATATTCATCTATCATTATACTGAAGCTTTTATAAAGTAACTTCTCACCTTTTGGCAATCTTTCTTGCAATGTATTATTCTGAGCATGACTAAAATGTAGAAGTGCATCCTCTTTAGTATAAATAGTTCCAGCATCAGCATTTACCATATTTCTAGCTTCTGACAATATCCTTTCCAAAAGTATGTCAATATCTTTTATGGTACTGAATTCCGAACTGATCCTGATCATCTCTTTTAATTTTTTATTTTCATTCATTTTATTCTCCTTTTTTGTACGGGATGCAGATCTGCATCCCCTATCTAAAACTCCAATCCCTTTTTAGCCTTGACACCATTATCAAAAGCATGCTTGATCTTAAGCATTTCTGTAACAGTATCAGCAATTTCAACTAATCTACTGTCAGCATTT
This sequence comes from Candidatus Delongbacteria bacterium, assembly GCA_013139625.1. Lineage (GTDB taxonomy): Bacteria > UBA4055 > UBA4055 > UBA4055 > UBA4055 > WTAK01. The sequence continues at coordinate 2,688 of WTAK01000295.1, forward strand.
CTACCTGTGAGAATAACATCTAAGTTCTCCGGTCTATTTTTCAATACCTCTAGCAATTCGTCAATACCAATAAAATTATAATTTGTCAGATAGGTTATCTCATCTAGAA
>WTAK01000407.1 GCA_013139625.1 Candidatus Delongbacteria bacterium
CAAACCAAATCGAAATGTAAAACAGGAGAATGATATGTTAAACGCAGAGATAGTGAATAAAGATGAAGAGATCATTAAGCTTGTTAATGATATTTTCAAGAAATCAGTTGAAGAAAATGCATCAGAGATCTACATTGAACCAAAAGAAAAATATGTACGAGTTCAATACAGGAAAGACGGAGTATTATTTATACCTGAAGGATATGACAAAATTCCTAGACAGCTTCGTAACTATATCGTAGATCGAATAAAAATCTTAACCACAACTATGAGGCTTGAAGTTCGCTTGCGTCCACAAGACGGTAAAATAAGACTAAAAATCAATGGAGAAGAAGTCGATTTTCGTATCGGTATAATACCTACTATACACGGGGAAAGTATAGCAATACGACCTTTACACAATGATTCTTACTCTTTGGATATCAATAAAATTTTCAATGACGACAAAAGTCTGATTGATAGATTTAAAAGAAATTTAGATTTAAAAGACGGAGTGATACTTTTTTCAGGATTATCTAGTTCGGGAAAAACATCACTAGCACTTGCAGCTGTAAATGAATTAGCCAAAAAAAATGTAAAGATAATAACTATTGAAGATCCGGTTCAAGTAGAGATACATAATGCAACCCAGGTTAATGTTAATCTTCAGCAAGACCTAACTTTTGCGAGTGCTGCAAGGCAGGCTTACAGATATGCGATAGATGTTCTTTATATGGGAGAGATTAGAGATTATGAAATCGCTCATATAACTCTTGAAGGAGGTCTAACTGGACATTTGGCTCTTTCAACAATGCCCACGCAAAATGCTATAGAAACTTTATTCAGGTTGTCTCAAATGGGTATCAAAGAATATCTTACTGCATCTACAGTTAAATTTATTGTTAGTTCAAAGCTTACCGACAAGATTTGTCAGCACTGTAAGGAAGAAGTTATATATTCAGAAACAGAGTTAAAAGCTATTGGATTAACTGCTAAAGAGATCACGGAGAATACATTATACAAAAGTAAAGGTTGTGAAAAATGTAATCAAAGAGGATATTCAGGTAGGATAGCAATAATCGAAATGTTGGAACTCAGCTCTAGCATGAAAGATGCTTTCATAAACGGTGCAGATAATAAAGAGATCACAAAAATAGCTAAGAAAGACGGTGTTTATTACACATTAGCTGATGATGCGATAAAGAAATTAAAAGGTGGTTTTATTGATCTTGAAACTGCGAGATTGTTTACACTGTAAATATAGATTTAGGAGTGATAATGAAAAAAATATTATTCGTAGCAATGATCAGTATTGTACTAATAACAAGTTGCACAAAAAAAACTGAACTTAATTACACTGTCACAGAAAAAAATGGAATAAAAACATATCGAAATAAGAATATTCCATCAGATCCGAATTTCAAGATCACTCCTAAGGAAGTTTTTACAATTCAAGGATATGATGAAAATGCTACAGATACTCTAAGGAATTTTATTCAACCTCAGGATGTTGCAGTTGATTCTAAAGGTAATATTTATGTTTTGGATAGTAGATTAGCCAGCATAACGATATTTGATAAAAATGGAAACTTCTTAAAAAGTATTGGAAGAAAAGGTACAGGTCCAGGTGAATTCAAACTTCCATGGCAAATGATAATTTTAAATGACACATTATACGTTTCTGATAATGCCAGTTCACAATTATCTGTTTTTGAAAATAAATTTAACTTTATTAGAAATTTCACTTTGGGAAATAATAATACACTTATTGTTATGATCCCTATTGATTCGAATTCTTTTATTAGTGCAACTCAATCGTGGAAAGTAGAAAGTGAAGATACTTACTATGTTAATACAACAACTTTAAGAGATTCTAAATTCAAAATTGTGAAAATTTTAAATGAAAAGATAGGTAAATATGTTGGTCAAAACACAAATTTTGGAGATTATACAACTGCTTATTGTGTAGGTAAAGAAAACATATATATTGGTACGAATAGTATAAATGAGTACTCCATAGACGTCTTGGATCTAAATGGACAACAAAAATATAGAATGAATAAAGATTTTAGAAAAATTACTATGCCTACAAAAGAGAAAGAAGAGTACGAAAGGTCTCGAAATTCATCAAATATGGTAGAAATTGATCGAGATTTTAAAATTAAATACAAAAGAGCTATTGAGATTTTCGGTATGTTCGTTGATAAAGACGATCATCTACTAATTCAAACCCCAATCGAAAGAAATGAAGATAATCAATATGATTTTGTTGTAGATGCGTTTAAAGATGGTGTTTTTATAAATAGATTCAAAATGGAAATCGGTAAAGGATTTGATTTCTTTAATTCAGACCATAAAAGATGGTTTATCGGTAATAGAATCTATTATCAAAACCGTGAAGACAATTGTGTAACAGTTTACGAGTATTAAAAAATAAACTATTAAGGAGAAATATATGTTGAACGCAGAAATTATTAATAAAGATGAAGAGATAGTAAAATTCGTAGATGATTTACTTGAAGAAGCAGTAAAACAAGGTGTTTCAGATGTTCATATTGAACCACAAGCCACAAATACTAGAGTAAGATTCAGAAAAGACAGAAAATTATATATTCCAGAAGGGTATGATAATATACCTAAGCAACTCCATGAATATATAATTGCACGAATAAAAGTACTTACTAAAACCATGAAGCTTGATGTAAAAAAACGCCCTCAGGATGGAAGGATTAAATCGAATATATTAGGAAGAGACTTCGTGTTCAGATTGCTCGTTTATCCAACTATTCATGGTGAAAGTATCAATATCTTTAATATGGATGACTATCTTCAGCAATATACTGTCGAAGAATTATTCAACAATGATATAAATCTGATTAAAATATTTAGAAGAAATCTTAAAAAAGAAGAGGGTTTGATTTTATTTACAGGTCCAACAACTGTAGGCAAATCTACTTTTATCGCCTCTACAATAAATGAACTTGCAGGCACAGGTGTTAAAATTAGAACAATTGAAGATCCTGTTGAATTGCAAATGGATAATACAGATCAGGTACAGATAGATTTATATCAAGGTTTAGATATGACTGCAGCTTTAAGATCATGTTGTAGAGGAGATGTAGATGTTCTTTATATATGTGAGCTTCGACAATTTGAAGTTGCACATATCGCTTTGGAAATAGGTTTAAATAAAGGATATAAAGTTTTATCTACTATGCATACAAATAATGGCATATCTACATTATTTAGATTTACTGAAATGGGAATTAAAGAATATATGACAGCATCGGCTTTAGAATTGGTTGTCGGCCTCAGAAGAACTAAAAAATTATGTCCCCATTGTAAAGAAAAAGCAGATTTATTAGAAAGTGAGTTTGAAGGACTTGGTTTAACTGAAGAAGATATTCAAAATGGAAAGTTCTACAAAGCCAAAGGATGTGATAAATGTTTCAACACAGGTTACACAGGCAAATTAGCTTTAGTTGAAATACTGGAATTTACACGATCTCTGAAAGATGCATTCGTAAAAGGTGCTGATGCAGACGAAATGGAAAAACTCGCAAAAAAGGAAGGAGTTTATCATTCGTTAGCAGAAGATACTCGAAAGAAGTTTATTAATGGAGATATTGATATTGAAGAGGCAAGAATATTTACGTTCTAGCGATGGAATAAATAGCTACATCGAAGGCAGGAATTCTCCTGCCTTTTTTTATTTTCCTCTTGTTTCTAAATCCATTTAGCAATATCTTTAACTAACTTTAAGAAACAAAAACAGGAAAACATTATGAAAAAGATACTCTTACTATTAGTTATAATCCTAACAGTTAACCTATTTTCGTTCGAATTAATGAAATTCTGGGTAGTCGAGTCACCTAAAGACGATATATCTGAAATGAAAAGACTAAAAAGCCCAAAGTTGAAAACTGGCGAAACTTTACACATGGTTTTTGACCTGACTAACTGCAAAGTAAAAAACAATAAAGCATCCATCACTTACAGCTATGAATTAAAGCACAACATGAGATCGGTATATACATCAACACCTGAAACATTAAGACCCGGTATGCAGAGTTTTTGGTATTTGATAGAACATAAATTAAATACAAGCCCTGGAACATATCAGGCTATACTAAAGGTAAAGGATAATAATTCAGGAAAAGAAACAAAACGAACTTTGATGTTCAAATTAAAAAAAGGAAAATCAGGTGGTTTTGTGAAAAAGAAAGTTGTAAAAGAAGAACCTGTAAAAATTGAGAAGATCGAAGTAGTTGACAATAATAATAATATCCCATCTAGCGGTAAAGTTGAACTCAACGTATCTTCAGGGTCTTTTATCAGCGAGAACGGTCTATTATCTTTAGACAAAAATGAATATTTCCCTGATGAAGAAATAAAAGTAACTTTCAAAGTTATGAAACATTTCTCATCAACTGCATGGATAGGTATCCTGCCAATTGATTGTCCCCATGGTTCTGAGAAAGTAAATGATGAAAATGACTTAATCTACAAGCATTTGAAATATGAAAAATTCAAAGGTGGTGGAACAATGATCATGAAAGCTCCAAGAAAACTTGGGAATTATGATATAAGACTGAATGATAATGACAGTAATGGTAAGGAAATGGCTTTTGTTCCTTTCATGGTTTCAGTCAAATCTGATAAAATATCATTATTAACTGACAAAAAAAATTATTTCCCTAATGAAGAAATAAAAATTGATTTCAAAGTTCATCCTGCTTTTGCTTCAAATGCATGGATAGGAATTTTACCAAATGATTGTCCACACGGTTCTGAGAAAGTAAATGATGAAAATGATCTTGGTTACAAGCACCTTAAATACAAAAAGTATAACGGTGGTGGTTCAATGGTCTTGAAAGCTCCACGGAAAAGTGGAACTTATGATATTAGGATGCATAATACTGATTCTGATGGATATGAAGTCGCAAGTGTCACAATAACCGTTAAGTAAATTAGTACTCGTAACTTGACCCACCGATAAACTCCCTCAGCAACGATGTCTGGGGGATTTCTTTTTTCGGGATAGGTAAAAAGAACGAAAGAAACTTCAATAATCTCATAGCTTCAGCATATTCTTTCACATTCTCTGG
>WTAK01000097.1 GCA_013139625.1 Candidatus Delongbacteria bacterium
GTACTTTTTAGCGAGGGAACTACCTTTGTTGATACTGATCCTGCCGGTGGTGATGCTGAAGGGTATTTCTATTATAAAATAACAGCGGTAGATATTGATACAAATGAGAGCGATACTTCAAATGAGGTTAAAATAAATCCTTCAGGAATAGAAGGATATTTACCTTTAACAACAGAATTACACCAAAATTATCCAAATCCTTTTAATCCTGATACTAAAATTAATTTTACAACTGCTCAAGCAGGAAGTGTAAAACTCTTTGTATATAATTCCAAAGGCGAAATGGTTTCAAAGTTGATCGAAACTGAATTGCAAAGAGGTTACCATAGTATTAATTTTGATGGAAGTAAATTTGTAAGTGGAGTATATTATTACATCTTATCCACAAGTGAACAAACATTCGTAAACAAAATGGTACTATTAAAATAACATAGAACACAAGAATAAAAAATTTTACACTTGACAATTATTGCTAAAAATTCTTATTTTGATAATCCGACAAAAATAAGGACGAACAATAATTGTCGAATAATTTAGATTCAAAGGCAACGAAAAACATAAATAGGAGGAGAGATGAAAAAAATGATCGTAGCTCTTTTAGTACTTGTAGCTATGCTATCAGCAGCGTTTGTTCCACAAGACGCAGCTCAGAAAGCGGCCGAGAACTATTACAAGAATTACGCACCGATTTCCGACAAGGGGAATACGGTTCAAAGTGTTATTGCTCACGAATATGAAGGCCAAGTTACTTGGTATGGCGTGAACTTTGACAGTGGATTTGTGATTGTAACCGCAGATGATGGACTTAAGCCAATTATTGGTTATTCATTTAAAGGTAAACTTGCTGATTTTGATAGAGATGGCGGTTTAGCGTTTAAAGAATGGTTCGGTTATATGGATAAGCAAGTTATCGTAGCAAGAAAATATGCTTACGTTGACGCTTCTGCTCAAACAGAGTGGAAGAATATCAATAATAATGTTTTTGAAAAAGCTTCAAAAAATATCATGGTTGATGCTTTGGTAAGATCTCACTGGGATCAAGTTTATCCTTGGAATGATCTATGTCCTGAGAAAGATGGAACATGGACTTATGTTGGTTGTGTTGCAACTGCAGCTTCAATGATAATGAGATATCATGAGTGGCCTCCTACAGGTACAGGTTCTAATACAAATGGAACTACTGAGACTTACTCAAACTATAATTTCGATTATACTATAATGAACCATGATGTTGGGATTGAGTATGGTCTTTATCCGACATATTGGGAAACTATAGACATGGATGCAGCAGCTATTCTAAATATGGCTGAGTTAAACTTCTTAACAGGTCATTCATTTGATATGAGTTATGGTACTACTGCAGATGGTGGTTCAGGTGCAAACATGACTACTTCCGCAAACGCATTGCAAAGTTATTGGTATTACAATACTAGCCTAGCAAATGTTGGTACTCCAACAGATCCAGCATTGATCGCTTCTACTATCCAAGCTGAGCTTGACGCTAAGAGACCTTGGTGGTGGGCTGGTGGTGTTCACTCTTTCATTCTTGACGGTTATACTGATGATGCAGAACCTTGGTATCACTTTAACTGGGGATGGGGTGGATATAATGATGGTTGGTTCCAAATTACATTCCTAGTTCCTGATGGTGTTGGAGCTGGTGGTGGAGATGGTGATTATACTGCAAGTCAGATAAGAATATCATGTGTTCCTAACACTGATGAATTTGCAGCAAATTGGCCAATGCCAACTGGATTCGCTGGTAATTTAGCAAATGGTGAAGATGTTCAATTATCATGGAATTCAGCATCAGGTGCAGTAAGCTATAATGTATGGAAAGCAGTTGAACTTGGCGCTGCTGTTCTTTTAGCAAATACAACAGCTACATCTTATAATGATAATGATCAAATGGCGGGTAGCTTCTCTTACTATGTGACTGCAGTTTATAGTGATGGTGAATCTCACCATACAGATTCTTACTCAGTTACAGTTGAACCATCTGTAAACTATCCTATTACTAGATCATTCGCTGTTGAAGCAGTTGGAAGAACAAGTGTAGATCTAACTTGGTTAGAGCCGTTTACTGGTTTTACGAATTTCTTAAATGATTTCGAAAGTGGTATCATACCAATTGATTGGATGCAAAAAACTTCAACTTCATTACCTGCGGATTATAAAGGTGCTAAAGATGCTCCTAAACCTCCGGATCGTAGTTGGTGGAAAGAAGATGAGCTAGATGAAATGAGATTGTTATCTGCAACTGATGCACCTCATATTGTATTCAGAGGCGAATATGCTTGTATTTTCGCTACTTCAGCAACCGCTCACCTATGGTTATTATCACCAGAATATAGTTTCAATGCTGATCATTTCTTCAAATTCTGGACAAGATTTAAGTATGGAGACGGTATCGGTGGAACTCAGCATCAGATATTCAGCGTAGTTTCATATGTTGGAGATTTCTCTGAAGAAGCTACTCCTACCACTATAACTACAATAGCAACTTTTGACAGTGCTATTGATCCTGCAAATGAATGGGAAAGCGAGTGGAATGTAAGTTTAGCATCACTTGCCGGTCAAACTAAAAGAGTAGGTATCATGGTTGAATCTCATCTAAATGACTACTTTACATTTACAATTGACGATATTCTTATTGGCTCTAACACAGGTGGTGTTGCAGATGATCCAACAGGAATTGCAATCTATAGAAATGGATCTTTAGCAACTACTGCTGCTCCAGCAGCTACAAGCTGGTCTGATACCGGTTTTGCTGATGGGGACAACACTTACTACCTAAGAGCTATTTACCCTACTGGAGAATCATTAGCTTCAAATTGGATAACTGTTAATATTGATGCTAATCCAAAACCTGATTATTTGGAAGGTGTTCTTAACGGAACAGATGTTGAATTAGCTTGGTATATGCCTTATGGCACTCCATCACAATGGACAACATTGATTGCTCCAGAAAACTGTACAACTACTATTGATTATCTTGATGATACTGATTGTGCAAAAAGAAGAGCTGAGTTCACTGCAGAAGCAGTTGGACTTTACTACCCTATCACTATTGACTCAATTGCAGGTGGATTCTTCGAATGGGATGATGATCTTTGGGGAACTAGCAATACTTTCGTAATCAGACTTTGGGAAGGACATCCATATGATGGCACAGGTACATTATTATTTGAAAGTGGTACTTTAACAGCTACTGCTGGTGAAGTTTATTCGATAGCTACTGATCAACCATATGTACTTAATGATGAGTGGAATGTTGAAGTTGAAGCACTTGATGCAGTTACTGGTCATCCTTCAACATTAGCGGGTCCTTCAACAGGTGGTATTAACTGTTATTTCTTCTATACTCTAGAAGATTCTTATAACTACTATGTTTCTTCAGGTGGAGCTCCATTGTCATATTGCCTAATGGCTTATACAACTGGTTCAGATCCAACTGATACATTCAAATCAGCTTGGTCATCTACTGATGCATCATACGCTAAGAAGCCTATGATCGATAATTCTGGTAGATTAGTTGAAAACCCTGTTGTAAGCAGCAAAGCTATTGACACGTATAATGTGTATAGAGATGGTGGATACATTGGAACTACTTCTACACTTACTTATACTGATATTCCTGCAGCAGCCGGAGATTATGATTACTATGTAACTGCAGCATATACTAGCCCTGTTGGAGAATCAGCAGCGTCTAATATAATTACAATGCTTAATGTTCCTGGTACTGGCGGAGCGGTTACTCCTGCAGTTCCTGCAAATGTAGTAACAAGCATTTCTGGTTCTGATATTGTAGTAGATTGGGATGTTTCAGCAGATGCAACGGGATATGATGTTTATTCATCAGATGATCCTTACGGAACATTTACTTTAGTTGCTTCAGTTGGTACTAACCAATATACAGTTGCAGCTTCACAAGCTAAGTTATTCTATTACATCATTGCTACAAACTAATATTTTCTAGTTAATAGTAATTAAGATAGAATCTTATTAAAAGCCCCGTTTTTCGGGGCTTTTTTTATTACATATATTTGCAGACTAGCTTTTTTTAATACTTGACAAATATCATAAAATTGATGTATTTTCATACATCCCGCAAAAGTAAATCGCGTAAAACGTGAAGAATTATATAATATTAAAATAGGAGGAGATATGAAAAAAATGATCGTAGCTCTTTTAGTACTTGCAGCTATGCTTTCAGCAGCGTTTGTTCCACAAGATACAGCTCAAAAAGCGGCCGAGAACTATTACAAGAATTACGCACCGATTTCCGATAAAGGAAATACGGTTCAAAGTGTTATCGCTCACGAATATGAAGGTCAAGTTACTTGGTACGGCGTGAACTTTGACAATGGATTTGTTATTATTAACGCTGAAGATGCTCTAAGACCTATCTTAGGATATTCTTTCAAAGGAACACTAGCTGATCCTTCTGAAAGAGATGGTGGTTTAGCTTTCAAAGAGTGGTTCGGTTATTACGACAAGCAGATCAACGTAGCAAGAAAATATTCTTATGCTGATGCTGAAGCTCAGACAGAATGGAAGAATATTCAGAATAATTTATTTCCAAAAGCATCAAAAGGTATTGTAGTTGATGCACTTTTAAAATCTCAGTGGGATCAAGTTTATCCTTGGAATGACTTATGTCCTGAA
>WTAK01000087.1 GCA_013139625.1 Candidatus Delongbacteria bacterium
GTTTCAAAGGCACAAAATGCAGACAGCCTTAAACTAGTAGAGATTAGAAACAAACTATATGATAAACTTAAAGTTTCGTATAATGATATAAGAGAAAATAATTACAGACAATTCCAATTTCATCTACCCGACAATACGAGTTTTTTAAGGTTTCACATACCCAATGAGTACGGAGATGACTTATCCTCAATAAGAAGTACCGTAAAATATACAAACGAATTTAAAGCTTACTCTCATGGATTTGAAACAGGAACTACATTTAGTGCTTTTAGATATGTTTTCCCACTAACTTACTTTGGCAAACATATCGGTTCTGTCGAATTAAGTGTATCATACTTGGGTATTCTTTCTAAAATCGAAGAAAATAGAGATATTGCATGTAGTTTTATGATCTCCAGAGAAGTTGTAAATAGGAAAGTTCTGGAATCTGAACGTAATAATTATTTGACCTGTAATGCTAATAAAGATTTTTTTGTAGAAAAAGAAGGACATGATAAAATTCTCAATAAACTTATCGATGGAGTCAAATATCCTAGAATTTTTAAAGAATTCTATGACAATGAGAAAGCACGAGAAATTTTTAGATCATTTAAGTCCGGGACCTTAATCGCCACTGTCGATGATAAGAATTTTACTGTTACAATATTACGTATTCTCAATTTCGATGACGAACCTGTCGCCTATATTACAGCTATCGAAAAAGATGAGTTCAAAAACACATTACTCTCATCGTACTATATTTTTGGGAGTATCAGGCTTTCTATGATACTTCTTGTTCTAACTCTATTTGTGACAACATTTTTAAAAAATAAGCAACTCAAAAAAGCAAGGGCCGAACTCAAAGTTCTTGATGGTCTTTTACCAATTTGTTCTTATTGTAAAAAAATTAGAAATGATGATGATGAATGGGATCCAATCGAAACTTTTATTGACAAAAAATCCGAAGCGAAATTTAGTCATTCAGTCTGCCCTGACTGTGCTAAAGAACATTATGGAAAGATCTTGGAAAAATAGATACATTTAAGAAAATCAAATTCTCCTCTACCCTCCATATTTTCAACTTGCTATTATCGTGTAAAATTCGCATTTTTCAATCTAAATTTAAATAGATGCAAGAAATAACCTTGGAGTATAAATGCTTGAGAAGCAAAAAACTATAATAAATGCAGTATCAATTTCAGGAATAGGATTACACACGGGCTGTAATTCAACTATTACGTTTAAACCGGCACAAGAAAATACAGGAATAATTTTCAGAAGAATCGACCTTGATGAACCGATAGATATTCCTGCAAAGTTAGAATTTGTTGACAGCATTGCAAGAGGTACGATCCTAAGCAATAATGGCGTTAAGATATATACCGTAGAACATGTTTTAGCAGCTATCATGGGATTGACCATTGATAATGTTATTATTGAACTGAATGCTGAAGAACCGCCTGTAATGGATGGAAGCTCTATAGATTTCGTAAATATTTTGAAAGACAATATAGTTCAGCAGGACAAACCAAGACAATATTTTGAAGTAAAGGAAACTATCGTATATAAGGATGAAGAAAAAGGTATTGAACTTATAGTTGTTCCTTCCGATAAATTCAAAATAACTTATATGGTTGACTATAATAACCCGGCTTTGGGAACTCAATTTACTACAATGTATGACCTTGAAGAAGAATTTGTCAAAGAATATGCATCTACTAGAACATTCTGCTTTTTATCAGAAGTTGAGCATCTAAAAGAGGCAGGACTTATCAAAGGTGGATCTCTTGAAAATTCAGTGGTTATTTTAGATAGAGAGTTGAGCAAAGAAGAAACTTCAATGGTTGAAAAAAAGCTCGGTATGGGTGAAGGTATCATACCTGAAACTAAGGGAGTTCTTGGTTCTGTTGAATTCAGATTTAAGAATGAACCTGTAAGACATAAAGCTTTGGATTTGATCGGAGATCTTGCGTTACTTGGTAAACCCATCAGAGGACATTTCTTGTGTGCTAGAGGTGGTCATGAAGCTCATATAGAACTTGTTAAATTGCTGAAAACAGCTGTTGAAAAACATTCTCTTATCAATAAATTCAAGAGAAGTGCCGATGAATCTTATGTATTCGATATCAGAGATATAATGAACCTTTTACCTCATAGATACCCAATGCTACTAGTAGATAAAATACTTGAGATCACTCCCGGGAAAAGTATTGTAGGATTGAAAAATGTAACTTTTAATGAAGATTTCTTCAACGGACACTTCCCCGGCAAGCCTGTAATGCCCGGCGTTCTAATTGTTGAAGCTATGGGACAAACGGGTGGTTTATTACTGATGAACACGATCGAAGATCCTAAAAGTAAAGTGGTATATTTTACCGGACTTGATAAAATTAAATTCAGAAAGACTGTTCATCCCGGAGATCAATTAATGATGCATGTGGAGATGGTCAGACCATTATCGAGAGGTATATGCAGAATGCACGGGGTTGCATATGTTGATGGTAAAAAATGTGCTGAAGCACTTATGACCGCTATGGTTATTGACAAACAAGGTGACAAATAATTTAAGGAAATAAAATGATCCATTCTACTGCTATAGTATCAGAAAAAGCCAAAATTGGCAATAATGTTGAGATCGGTCCTTTTACGATCATTGAAGATAAAGTGATTATCGAAGACAATTGTAAGATCGGTGCACATGTTACTATTGCCGATGGAAC
>WTAK01000388.1 GCA_013139625.1 Candidatus Delongbacteria bacterium
ACTTCTAAATGTCACATACTTTATGTTTTTTTCTTTGCATAGTAAGTACAATACAAAATCAAAAACTCTGTGAGGCACAACTGCACTTATAATCATATCCGGTTTAAGAATATTTATGCAGGCCGTCCAATATTTGATCAAATTTCTAAAATGTCTTTGTCGTTCAGTAAAATTGAAACTATAACGATCCCTATCCATTCGATCCATCATTTTTATAGCTTGCAATTCAAATGTCGAAATTTTTCTTAAGAAATCTATATCTAAATTTGCTTTGGTGAAACGACTATTAATTTCAGATGGAAAAATTCCCTTCCAAGCATCATAATATGAATGATATATCGCATTCGGAAAATACTGGGGGATCAATTGTTTTGAATTATCATCATCATAGCCATTCCAATAAACTGGATCAAATCCATAATCTTTTTCTAGTTTCTGAGCAACCTTAATCCAGGGGTCTGCAAAGCAGGTGTTATATATTACTCTCAATTGTCTCCTTTTCCACACTGCGAATTTACAACATTTCACGATAAATTTAATTTATAGTTGTATCCATTTTTTTAACTCCGAATAAATTTTAAAGATATCATTCTCTAATACCTTATTAACCTTTTCATATTTCTTCACTATTTCAGTTTTGCTTTTAATCGATGAAATAATTTCACTTAATAGCTTATCCGCAAAATTTGCATTCGTCACATCAATTACTCTTTCATTTAAATTAATTTCATTATACATTTTTCTTATTTTGGGGTAATTATTTATACCTATCGTGGGAATATTCATTCCAATTGAACAAACATTTGCATGAAAACGGTTTGCTATAACAAGTTCTGAATTTTTGTATATATTGAATATCTGTCCAAATCCTTTTCCCTGAATATACGGTGCTACTCTTACTCTTTTTCTCACCATCATATCGTTAAGTGAATTTAGAATCTCGTTTATAGCATAAAAATCTTTGAATATATGTGCTGTGAAAATTATGTCATAGTCCATATAGGACTCCAAAAAAATATTTAACATTTCTGAAAATGCATCAACAAATTTATTAAAAGAAATTGAATTCAATTTTTCATTAAATCTTAAATTCAACATATCTCCGGCAATGTTTATAGAAATGTATTTTCTTGAATCATCTAATATTGAGCTTGGGGTATCTTTCGGTTTATAGAAAAAACCCCCATCAGGAACAACATTTATCGTATACTTTTTTTTCGAATATATTTTTTTAAAATCAATTATTGAACCATCGTTCCTAAAAGTTACAAAAAACCTATCGTCAGTTGCAATAAAATCTATAAGAGATTCAAACTTGTTGATCTCAATCACTGCTGCTCCCTTTGACGGGTCAAATCCAACACCATTAAAGAATATTTTTGTTTTAATATTTTTTAAAACATCAAGATCTATATCGAAAGTTGTTCCAGTCTTAGATCTTGGGAATGAAATTTCAAAAAAGTTTCCACCTCCAAAAATCACTAAATCATACTTATTCGCTTCATCAATAAAATCAGAATCGAAAGATCGTTTGCCCGTATTAAAATAAAAATCTCTTATTTCCATTTCAGTAAATATAAAATCGTATCCGATATATTCTTTCAGTTTTTTTCTAAAACCTTCATGATTAGCATTATCGCCAATATTACCTATAAAACTTGCAATGTGTAGGACTTTGAATTTCATTTTAAATTCCCGATAAGATTATTTTATTCACTTTTTCAATATCATCGTATGAATCAATATCGATACTGCTTTGAGAATCCATTTCATACATAACTGTTTTATCAGGTAATAATGAGTTTCCTTCAAGAAAAATACTGGTTTTAATTATATAGATAGCCCCATTCGGAAGGTATACTTTTGGGAGATCCTGCCTGCGATAAAAAGGATACTCATTGTTGAAAGCACCTTCTAAATACCCTTGATTATTCAATTTTAGGGTTTTTAAAAATTTATTATCAATTTCAGAAACACTTATCAATGCATTTGAATCTGTGTTAAAAAATTCTTTGAAAGCATCGTCTATGTTTTTCGCATTTCTTAACGGGGAAGTCGGTTGAAGAAAGATTATGTAATCAAAAAAAATGTTTTGTTCTGTAAGTTCGTTAATAATATGAATTATTACAGATGAGCTTGGTGCATCATCACCGGAAATTTCAAGTGGCCTTTTTAAAACTTTACTGCCACAAGATTTTGCAATGTCAAGTATTTCGATATCATCACTACTCACAATTGTTTCGGTAATATAGTTTGAACCCAAACTCGCTTCAATTGTCCAAGAAATAAGCGGTTTATTACCAACCGTAGCAATGTTTTTTCTAAGTATACCTCTTGACCCACCTCGTGCAGGTATTATTGACAATATTCTTTTCACTTCAGATCCTGAAACTGTTTTTGACAACTAATCTTCCAAAATTTATCCGAATTAAGCAGTTCTAAAAATAAAACATCACTTTTCCCATTACCATAATAATGTTGAACTTCTTTACTGGTATTCTTGTAGTTTTTTATATTTTGTATCTCTTTTAATATCTTTATTTTTTCATAACCACTATGGAAAATAGACGGCGAATTAGCCCTATTCTTTTGCCTTGTTCCAATATCAATTGTAGGGATATTATAAAATGGAGCTTCTCTTATACCTGAGCTAGAGTTTCCAATTATGAACTCTGAATTCTTTAATAATGTTAAAAAATATTCAAATCTTAATGACGGAAAAATCTTAAATCTTTTATTATCTTCTATTTTCTTATATTCATTGAGAATTTCATTACTTCCTAAATCATTATTTGGGTAAATCACAATATAGTTTAATTCGCTACCGATCAAGGCATCAACAAACTCTTTTATGCAGAAATATACTTGCTTATAGTCAGTTGTTATTGGATGAAAAACAGCAATAGAATAATCTTGAAATTTCACATCATAGTATTCGCAAACATCTTCATACTTTGGTAATTGTTTGGGATTCATCAAATCTAAATCAGGTGAACCTAAAATATGAATAGAATTTTGATATTCACCCAATTGTATTAATCTTTTCTTTGCATCTTCATTAGCCACAAGATGAATATGAGACAATTTACTGACAGAATGCCTGATAAGTTCATCTATTGTTCCCGAAACCTCTCCACCTTCTATATGTGCAACTAAAATATTGTTCAAGCTTCCAACAATCGCACCAGAGAGAGCCTCAACTCTATCTCCATGTACAATTATCAAATCTGGATTTAACTCAGAAATAAAATGGGAAAAACCATCAATCGTTTTTGATAAAGTCCTATCCATATGCTCAATAGTATCGTGATTTATAAAAGGATATACTTTTTTAAATCCCGCTTTATAAATCTCATCGATCGTCTTACCATACTTTGCATTCATATGCATACCAGTTGCAAAAATATGAACTTCGTAATTATTGGAATTCTGAGAAATTCTTATTAATGATTTCAATTTACTAAAATCTGCTCGAGTTCCGGTAAGAAATACAATTTTTTTAATTTTCACCTATATCACTCCAATTTAAATGTTCGTCATTGGTAATATCTCTTGTCGCAAACTTACCTAAAACATCATTATAAAATTCAGCTTTAATTGATTGATTCCCCGGTCTCTTTACCCAAATATTTTCCTTTGTAAATATTTCACCTTTTTTTATATCTCGGATAGTAACGACAGTTGCAAAAGCAAAATCAATAGTGACTTGCTCTTCGATTAGTGGTTCTTTTTTTCCGAATCTCATTTTAGCAATTTCATTGCTCCCGAGTATTAACTCTTTCAACGTCTTCGGATCCATCGAATTTAATATATCCGGTCCTGTTCTAGTCATTTTATCTGTGAAATGTCTTTCTAGAATATTTGCACCTAGGGCAGTAGCTGCAAAGCAAGCCAAATTTGAAGTAGTATGATCAGATAAGCCGATAATCGCGTTAGGAAATTCCTGTTGTAATTTTTGCATTGCACCAAGTCTTACAAGATGGGAGGGTGTCGGGTAGAGATTTGTCGTATGAAGCAGTGCATATTGAACTTGATATTTTTCTAAAATTTCAACAGTCTTTCTAATAGATTCGATACTATTCATACCTGTACTAACTATCATTGGCTTAGAAAAAGATGCAATATGTTCTATCAAGGGGTAATTATTACACTCCCCCGAACCAATTTTATACGCACAAACCCCCATTCTTTCTAGTCTATTTGCTGCCTCCCTAGAAAAAGGTGTGCTGAGGAATGTCATTCCTTTTGATTCTATATATTCTTTTAATTTTATTTCATCATGTTCATT
This sequence comes from Candidatus Delongbacteria bacterium, assembly GCA_013139625.1. GTDB lineage: Bacteria > UBA4055 > UBA4055 > UBA4055 > UBA4055 > WTAK01. The sequence continues at coordinate 4,289 of WTAK01000388.1, forward strand.
AAGCGCACATTTCTTCATGATTTCATAAATTGAAATATCCGCGTTTCCTGGTATAATTTCTTTAGCCCTGCCACTCATTTCATCATCAATAATATGAGTTTGATGTTTTATTATTTCTGCACCAGAGTCGTATGCTAAATCAACCATCTTGAAAGCTGTTTGAAGAGATCCTCCATGATTAATTCCCAATTCGACAATAACTAAAGGCGGATAATTTATACCTATTTTCCTGTTATTGATTTTCATATTATTACTCATTTGTCAATTCCTTAACTTTGCTACTGAAAACAGTATAAAAAGAATTTTTATATATTTCAATATAATTATTTTCTTTTATGAATTTATTGTAAATATCATAATGACCTTGGGCTCTTGATTCTAGGACGTCCGGATTAGACTTCAATGGCCATGTTAATATGCGATGAGATTCTTTGGGTATTACAAAATAATCCGGCATTACAGAAAATAACCTCTGCTCTAAAGTGTTGTAATTATGCAATATGTCCCATGGTGAATCAAGGAAATAATTTGTATTCGTTAAATAATACATTATAGGATTACTATGTGTAAAAATCACTTTTTTTTCACTGAAATTCGGGATTTCATTTAAATATACAAGCAAAGAATCAACCACTTCAACTCTTTGAGGTGATGATTTTATACCTAATAAAGATGAGGTCTGAAAAGGCTTTGCAAGAAATTCAAACCGGGATTCTCTATAAATGTTGTCTTTCTTTCTGATAATGTTTAATGAAAAAATAATGATTGTAAAATAAAATAAGAAAGTAAAGTTAACTCTTACATTTAAAAATTTAAATTCTGTTTCTTTGATTAGAATGATAGGAATTGTAAATAAAATCAATCCCGCATTAGAGTGAAATGCTGCTCTAAATCCTAGATCACTTCCAACAAAAGCAAATAAAAACAAACCTAGGGAAGTGATAATTAAGATAAGGTACTTTTTTATAACTATATTTTTCGTAAATAATGCCCACAGTATATATATCGAAATGAAAAATGAAAGCAAGTATATAAACATATTATAGTTAAATTGATTTGAATCATTTACCTCAAATATGAAAAAATATATAATAAAAGAACCTGTCAATATTGTGATATAATTCATTGGTTTAAAATTTCTTGTTTTATTTCGGAAATATTCTATCAGCAAAATAAAAAATGTGTAGTTAACGACTCTCGTAATAACATTTATAGTATGATTTTTGTATAATGCATACAAACTTTGCATAGAATGGTCATGAGAAAATGTTTTTGTTGGATCTTTTACTGAAATCAGCTCTTTTATTATATTTACAAAATAGAGTATGTATGAATCTAATCCACCTGAAATTAATAATAGCACCACTATTAAAACTAAGCCAATTAAGAATCCAAATAAATAATATAAAAATGTGTCTTTAATTATTTTTTTACTTTTTGAAAAAAGATTGTAATCCACTAAAATTAAAAACAAAGGAAATGAAAGCGCAGCAAGATATGTAATCTTGCAAAAAACTGCTAGGACGATAATCGCACCTGAAATAACAAAAAAATGCTTTTTAAAGGGTTGTTCCTTAAGCCCTTTAATGAGAAAATAAATTGATATAATGAAAAATAAAAATGGAAGATTATCATAATTTATTGTTTGATAATAATTCCATACCGCAAAAAATAAACTTAATGGTAGAATTACAGCAAATATTCTTTTCGGTTTAAAATATTGCAACATAATTTCATAAGATACCCACACAATTGATACTTGTACTAAAACAAAACCAAATCTTGACCAGATCAGTGAAGGACTACCATAAATTGACAACCATAGTCCACCAATAAGATTTGTTCCAACCATTGCATCAAAATTTTCAATCCAAATACCATGAAACATCGACCACTGCTTACTTAAACTAAAACCTGTATCCATTACATCAAATCCATAGAAAATATAAAATGAAAGGTATAAAAAATTCGCACAAACAAATATTATTCTCGAATATTTTTCAAAATTTAAACGATTAACATAAAAAATTATCCATAAGATAAAAACTGATGCCAATACCCAATAAATAAAATTTAATTTTATAAAACTCATTTCTGCATGATTATAATCGCTATACAAAGGATTGAATGGAGACTGAATAAATAACCACAAAAATATAATTCCTGCAGCAAACAATTTTAAATAATTTTTCAATTTTTCAGTTATGTGCATTTTATACCTTAGCTTTATTTTAGATTATTATCTAACTCAGTGGTAAACAATATATCAAAGTAATACATGTCTACAACATTATCAATTGTTAATTTAAAAGATTGTTGCTTTGACTTATAGTATAGTTTATATTTTGAATCTATTCAATTCAGAGATTATATTTGTATGAACAACCCTAAATGCCCATTATGTAACTCTTTCGATACAAAATTTGACTTAAAAGCAAAAGATTATTTTATGCTCAATGGAAATTCACCTGATTTCCATGTTTACTGCTGTGAAACTTGCAAAAATAGTTTCACTTCTCCTTTTATGAGCAATGAAGAGTTAGGTAAATATTATCCTGATACATACGATTGCTATAAAAGTCATAGTAAATTTTCGGGATTCCTTCAAAATTTAAAATCGCTTAACGATGTAAGAATAATCAAAAAAACAATGCACGATAAAAATAAAAACATCCTTGAAATTGGATCAGGATCAGGTATGTTCCTAAATCTTTTAAAAAAAGAAGGATATAATGTTGATGGGGTCGAACCAAGTGATTCAGGTGTGAGTTATGCGAAAGAAAATTATAATCTTGATTTGGAATTAGCGTATTTTGAAGATTTTGAATTTAAAAAAAAATACGATCTAATCATAATGTTTCATGTCCTCGAACATTTTAATGATCCTGTTAGTGTTTTAGAAAAAATTAAGAAGAATTTAAATAAGGATGGAATTCTATTTATCAAGGTGCCAAGGGTTGACTCATGGGGCGCCAAAATATTTAGAAAATATTGGTCAGGTTACGACCTCCCGAGACACCGGTTTCATTTTTCTAAAAATGGCTTGATCGGGCTGTTGAATAAATATTCCTTTCATACTATACTTTTCAAAAGTGATCTTTATCCTCTTAATACGGTAAGAGCTATCAATTATTATTCTATGTTTTCAAAAAATAAAGTAAAAAAAATAATTTTTAAAGCCTTGAATATTCTTCCACATATAATCAAATTGTGTTTGGCTATCCTGTTCGACATTATCATGTTACCTTTCAAAAGTGGAAGAATGAGTATAATTGTACAAAAAAAATAAAATGAAAAATAAATTTCGTATAATACTGGTGCTTACCTCTGTGTTATTGTTTTTTCTTATCTTAAGAAAAATCAATTTTGAAGAACTTGGCAGAATTTTTAAGCATGTTAATCTATTGATATATTTAGCAGGGTTTCTCTTGATTTTTCTAAGCCAATTCTTAATCGCATTTCGTTGGAAAATGACTTTACCAAAAATTAAGCATTTAAAATATACTTCAATGTTTAATCAGATCTTAACATCATATTTGTTTAATAATTTCTTTCTTAGCATATTCGGTGGAGACATCTATAAAGCATCCAGAATATATAAAATAACTGGAAAATTTAATGCTATTGCATCTATACTTTACAACAGAATAATAAATATTTACGCTGCTGCATTATTTCCTATACTTGTATTGCCATTTGTATTTACCAAGCTTGATAACAATCCATTTTTGTTTTGGTCGGTACTATTTTCAATAGGCTGCTTTATTCT
>WTAK01000282.1 GCA_013139625.1 Candidatus Delongbacteria bacterium
TATCAAGCATGATCACGTCAACATTTTTAGCTAATGCAGTCTTGAATTCATCAACATTTTTAATTTCTACTTCTATTTTTGAGTCTAGAGAATTACTTCTCTTATATTCTTTAGCCTTTTCAATGGCTTTTTCAATAGATCCGGCAGCTTTGATATGATTGTCTTTAATGAGAAACATATCGAAAAGCCCGATCCTGTGATTTTTCCCACCACCCATCTTCACAGCATACTTATCAAGTGATCTAAAACCCGGCAAAGTCTTTCTAGTGTCCAAAACCTTTGTATTGCCAACTTCCAATTCTTTGCTGAACTTTGAAGTCAAAGTAGATATCCCTGACATTCTCTGAATAAAGTTCAAAGCAGTTCTCTCAGACTTCAGGATTGAATTCAATTTGCCATTAATAGTAGCTACAATATCACCTACAGAAACTTCCTCCCCATCAGAGATATTGAAATTTATATTTACACTTTTATCAATATATTCAAAGCAATCAATGAATATCTGAATACCGGACATTACCCCATTCTCTTTCGCCTTTAAAATAGCTTTTCCTTCTTGCTCAACAGGTATTATCGAATTTGTTGTGATATCCCCGATCTTATCTAGATCTTCCTCAAATGCTAATTTTATCAGTTCTTTATATTTTAAATCCATTTTGTTTTCCTTGATTTACGATTCAAACATACACAACGGTACAAAGATCTCGTCTTCACTCAGACCTCCATGATCAGCCATATGGAATTTAACCTTTTCATTCGGGAGAAAATCCTTTATAACATAATTCTTCTTAGCAAGCAGGATATAATCTCCAATCCTATTCTTAAAAGCCGAAGTTGGTTCATAAAGCCCAAAGTATCCATCCTTCACCATTTGTTTACTTTGAACAATATCGACTGCATGACCAAGTTGAGCTTTTACTAATTTTTCAAATTCTTCTTTTTTACCCCGTTTAACATAGCAATAGGCCGCTCTAGGTTCTCCACATAACGGAAAATTTAACAAATCAGTTATTTCAGGATATTCATTGATATTTACCCTTGAATTTACTTTGCTATCTGTCAATCCGTGATCTGCTGTTATAAGAACAAGTGTATTTGTTCCTTTGATATTTTTCAGGAAAATTCCTAACTCTACATTGATCTGAGAATAAAGCTCCTTTAGCTCTTTGCTTTTACTACCTAATTCATGGAAAACACCATCAAAATTAGGCAGGTATGAATAAATATATTTCTTCGTCTTACTTTTCTTTTTCACAGCTTGAGTTGTAACTTTGAAATAACCTTTGAAATCTTTGTAGGTTAATTTTGCAGCTCCTTCAAGCATGTAGTTTGAATATATTGAATCGTTTATTGCTTCTGGATGAATAACTGTAATATTGTTAACTTTCTTTGATAACCTATAGTCAATAAAAACATCTTTAGGATCAATCCCGTATTCAGTTAAAAGCTTATCCGTTCTTCTGTTGTTGAATAGTAAAGTTGTTGATGGAAAGACTTTTCTATCTTTCTTAACTTTCATGAACCAACCAGTGATCCCGTGGTTCATTGGAGCTAATCCTGTGGCAAAACTAGTCACACAGGCTGCTGTTGTAGTTGGGAATACAGATGTGATCTTACTTACGACATTATCTTTGATTAGGTTGTCTTTGGTGTTTTTGACATAATTATAACCAAGACCGTCGATCACCAATGTAACGATATTATCATATTTTTTTAGGTCATCAGATGATAAATTTCTAAGCTCCGAATATTTCGAATCAATATCAAAACAACCTGAGATCGTGCTCATCAAGTTTACAATGCTTCCACCATCGTAATCGGGTTTATATCTCATAATACTTACCTAGAAATGTTATATCTATAATTAAGCTATATAAATTATAATATATAAGTACAAATTGCAACTACAAAATATTACCAATAAGTTAAAATATTTCGTATATTTCATCCATGGATAACAGCGAAAAATATTATTACACAAGTTTCATTTCGTACTTAAAAAAGACTTTTGGTGAAAAATACGGAAAAATAGGACTTACTCTTCACACACCTTGTCCTAATGATCCACCATGTATATTTTGCAATCAAACATCTTTCATTCCACATTCTGTGAAGAATATTATTTCTGTGAAAGATCAAATTGAAGATGCTTTGCCATATTTGAAAAATAAATATCAAACGAATTCTTTCATTGCTTATTTTCAAGATAATACCTCAACATTTGGCAATATAGAATATTTAAGTAAAGCTTTTAAAGAATCTGTCGCACCTGACAATATTAAGGTACTTGCAATATCTACAAGACCGGATAATATTGATATTAGTATATTGGAAATGCTGAAAAAGATTTCTAAAGATAAGCCTGTATGGCTAGAACTTGGTCTTCAGTCAATTCATGATGTTACTTTATCAGAGATAGAACGAGGTCATGACTTTAATGACTTTATGAAAGCTTATAATTTGATCAGAGAAAATACTGACTTTCAGATCGGCGTTCATATGATAATCGGACTACCAAATGAAACAGATGAAATGATATATTCTTCCATGAAAAAACTTAATGAAATAAAACCTGATTATGTAAAATTTCACCACTTGCAAGTTTTGAGTAATACGAAACTTAAAGAATATTATTCAAGTGGTTCACATACACCATTATCGTTGGAAAAATATGTAGAATTATTCTGTAATTCGTTGAGTTATTTGGATAAGAATATTGTTATTCAGAGATTACTTTCCAGAGC
>WTAK01000439.1 GCA_013139625.1 Candidatus Delongbacteria bacterium
TTTGAAAGGTAATATCATAATCGAAGCTAAATTGACCTTGGCAAAAGATGACTCAGTAAAGATAAGAGAAAATACTGAAAAGTTCTTATCAAAAAGAAGAGAATCACAACCATTGGATCAACCATCATGTGGTTCGGTGTTCAAGAGACCAAAAAATAATTATGCAGGCAAACTTATTGAAGATTCAGAATTAAAAGGAAAGAATGTTGGTGGTGCAAGAGTCTCTGATAAACATGCAGGGTTCATAGTTAATACGGGAAATGCAACTGCGAATGATGTGAAAAGATTGATAGAATTTGTAAAAAATACAGTGAATGAAAAATTTAAAGTGGCTCTTGAAGAAGAAGTAATTTATTTGGGGTAATATTATGAAGGTAAAAAATATATTAAGAAACGTAGTAACATTTATGAAAGGCTTACTTATTCTAGGACTAGTAGTATCAATTTCTTACGGCTCTTATAAGTTATATGATCTTTATGAACGAACAAATAAATTCAATTTAACAAAGATAATCGTAAATGATGAATTTATGCTGACAAAAGGTGAAGTAATTGCTCAGTCCAAAGTAAAAAGGGATGTTCGGGTAATGAATATTGATATTGCTAGGATTAGAGAAAACTTGAAAAGGTCACCTTTCATTAAAGATGCAGATGTTCGAGTAGTATATCCTGCTGCGATGGTCATAAATGTGATAGAAAATAAACCTATTGCGTATATTAATGATAAGAATGTATTAAAGTTTGTCGGCGATAATGGCAAGGTACTTGGAAAAGTAACACCGGATAAAAGCTATGATCTACCGATCATTACAGACAATGACATAAATGAAAATATAATTGATTACTTAAACAGAACATTAAAGGTAAGTCAATTCGTATTTCATCAGATATCAGAAATAAAGTATACCAGCAAAGGTATTGAAATTAGCTTAGTAAAAGCCAGTGCTAACGTAATTATAGGTAGAAATGATTTTGATAAGAAGATCATATTATTAGAAAATTTCATCAGAGAAGAATATGATAATATATCTTTTAGTAATGTTGATTATATCGATTTCAGATTCGACAAACAAGTGATATTGAAAGAGCTTCAAACAGCTGAAAACAAAATGTAGAAATTGGAGAGATCAAAAGAATGTATATTCTAGGTATAGATTTTGGTAGTAGATATATAAAAGCAGCTTTGACTATCGTTGATGATGATAATAAAGTGACTATTGTTGAAACTTTCAGTCAAACACATAAAGCTTCAAGAAAAGGGACTATAACTGATCTTGTAAAAGCTAAGGAAGCTTTTAAATCTATTTTAGAAAAAGTCAGGATCAAATTTGATGAAGAAATTGATTTTTATCTCATAACAATTTCAGGAGAGGGAGTTACTACTTTCACAGGTACCACGAAGATACCACTATGGAAACAAGAGAATGAAGAAAGAAGAGTAAAGATAACTAAAGCTCATGTGAATGAGGTTATAAAAACAGCAAAGTCTTCATATATAACAGATAATAAAGTAGAACTTCATTCAATACCTCAAGAATATACAATTGATGACCAGCAGCCAACTCAAAACCCTATTGATATGAGTGGAGTTAAGTTAAGGGGAAGTGTTTACGTTATTCAAGCTGAAAAGACACAAAAAGAGAACCTTGCAAATATTTTAAGCGATTGTGGTATAGATAACTATAGGATAATATATTCTCCATTGGCGACTTCAGAAGCTGTATTGGACGAAGATGATAAAGAAACAGGTATGATAATGATTGCAATCGGAGATCAAACTACTGAATTGGTTATTTATCATGGCGGAATATTGAGAATGGCAAAAGTAATACCATTTGGTTCCTATAATATAACAAAAGACTTAAAGATATTACTAAAGACTGATAATAATACGGCAAATTTTATTAAAAAGAATAATGCTACAGCATTTGAAGAGGATGCTGATTCTGAGAAAGAGATAGAATTTGAGAACTCAGGTGTGCAAAATAAATTTCCTACAGAAGCATATGTTGCAAAGATAGTTGCTTCGAGGTTGAAGGAAGTATATGATTTTGTTATTCATGAAATTTATAAAGGTTCTTACCAGAGAATAATTCACTCTCCTGTTATGCTTACAGGTCCCGGAGGAAAATTAAAGGGAGCAGATAAGCTATTTTCTCAGATGAATAATTCTAAAACAACTAATGGTAAGATCTGCGGTGTGAATCTAAAAGGGAAAGAATTAAACGAAGAGATGTTTACCGTAGTAGGGCTTGTAAAATATGCAGTAAATCATGACCTGATCATTTCTGAGCATGATGAAAATGAAGAATCAAAAGGACTTCTTTTCAAAATGAAAAGATTCTTTGCAGATATATTCTAAAATGTAATTAATAATTATATATAAACTTGGTATGGAGGATGTTATGCCATCAATGATATTCGAATTTGATAACGAAATAAAAGGTAGCGCTAAGATCAAGGTCCTTGGAGTTGGCGGCGGTGGTTGTAATGCTTTGGACAGTATGATCGATTTTGGAGTGAAAGGTGTGGAATTTATTGCATTGAACACTGATGCACAGGCTTTGGAACACTCAAAAGCAGATATTAGAATTCAGATCGGTAAAGAGACTACTAAAGGTCTAGGTGCCGGAGCTGACCCGGATATAGGGAAGAAGGCAATGGAAGAATCCAGAGAACAAGTAATGAACGTTCTTTCAGATGCCGATATGGTATTTATTGCTGCCGGTATGGGTGGAGGAACAGGAACAGGAGCTGCAGGTGTGATAGCCGAGATCGCAAATGAACTTGGAGCTTTGACAGTTGCTATCGTAACTAAGCCTTTCAAATTTGAAGGTAATAAGAGAATGAATAATGCAGGCGAAGGTCTTAAAAAATTAAAAGACCATGTTGATGCTTTGATTATTATTAATAATCAAAGATTACTTCAATCTGCTTCAGATTCCAGCACAACTATAAAAAATGCATTCTTACAAGTTGACCAAGTACTTTATAAAGCTGTAAGAGGCATATCAGATCTTATTACGGTAAGAGGAATAGTTAATCTTGATTTTGCTGATATAAAGACCGTTATGAAGGGTAT
>WTAK01000158.1 GCA_013139625.1 Candidatus Delongbacteria bacterium
ACAACAATTTTATTATTAATTTCGTCCGATTTATTCACTATATTTCGGACGTGGTAGCTATAATGACCAAAATAAAAAGATCTAAAAGAGAAACTATTTATTTCAGGATATTTCTTTTAATTCGTTATGGCAAGGTAAGTCAAAAGATTTAGGGAAAAGGTGGTTTGGGTTCTCAAAATTTGGAAAAGATGCGATTAAGATATTAGGAAAAGTTGGGATGTAGGATAGCTTTTCTATTCCTTAGCTCCGTAATCTTTTAATAATTTTATCATTTCAGGATTGTTTTTTGTTTTCCTTGCGACAACCAATGCAGTAACACCTCTATAATTCTCTAGATGAACATCAGCCCCATTTTTCAATAAGTATTGGACTAGATCTATATGACCAAGTCCAATTGCCTTAAACAGTGGAGACATTCCAAGGTCGTTAAATATATTAATCTGATTTGAATTTTCAATCAAGAATTTTACTTCTTTCATATTTACAGAATTTAAAGTAATTGCGTTTAGAAGAGCTGTATTTCCGTAACTATCTTTTGCGTATATGTCCGCCGCCTTATCTTTAAGCATTTTTATTATGGGTAGGTTTTTATTTTGTAATGCGAACATTAGTGGTGTTTGATTATTCAAAGTTGAAACAATATTTACCTCTGCATTATTTTCAAGTAATAATTTTACAGCATTAACCTTATTAGAAATAACTGCTACCGTTAAAGCTGTCATATTCATTTTATTTCTTAGATTTACTTCCGCTCCATTTTCCAATAATAATTTCATGATATCAATATTTTCAATAGAACATATTAAAGGAGAAAAATCTCCGAGAAAGAAATTTACTTCAATACCGTTATTTATCATCTCTTTTGCCCGATCATACTCTTTATTCATCAAAGCATTGACTAGACTTTTCGGATCTAATTTATAATTTTCTTCAGTTGCACCATATTGAAGTAAAAGTTTTGAGATAATATTGTATCCCCTTTCTTTTGAAATTATAAATGCAGTTTTATTGTCGTTATCTCTTAAATTTAGATTAGCCTTATTATCGAGTAACATTTTAACAAAATTTAACTTTTTATTTTCATTAGCGTATTCATTTGAGATAGCTTTAATTAAAGGTGTTTGATTTAATTGATTGATTCCATTTATGTCCATACCAAGTTTAAGTAATAGTTCTGTTTTTTTTATACTACATTTGGTTGCTGCTAACAATAATGCATTATTTCCTTCAAGTTTATCTTTTAATTCAATACTTGCTCCGTATTTAATGAGTAATCCTAGTACGTTCAAAGAGTCAGCTTGCATTAATGCAGTTCTACTATATCCACTTTTGCCATTTACATTAGCTCCATTTTCCAACAAAAGTTTTACAGCTTCATATCTATTAAAACTTGCAGCAAGAGACAAAGGAAGATCTCCATCATAGTCTTTTCTGTTTAAATCAGCACCCTCTTGTATGTATTGTTTTAATTTTTCAATCTCACCACAGTATGCAGCTTCATAAATTCCTTCTTTTATCCATGAAAAAAGAGAACATGAGAATAAAATAATAAAAAGTATTATGATTTTTCTTGTTTTCATAAAGTACCCAAACATGTTATTTGATTATTTTTTAGCGTATGTTTAAAATATAACATTTCAAGGTTCAATATACTACCAAATTATATCATAGATTTTCTCCTTTAAAATAAGTATCTTTTTAGGAGTAAATAGAACTTATAAATCTTATCGCAGTAAATAACCTTATGAATTTATTAAAAAACGAGAAATTTATCAAAGTAGCAAAATTATTGCTTTTAGCTTTAGTTTTGTTCTTTGTCGTAAAAAATATCGTAGATAATTTTTCAAATATAAAAGATATCGATCTTTCAAATTTGAACTATGGATATGTACTTCCAGCATTGTTGGTAACAATAGTTTCGTTATTCATTCCTGTGTTTGCATGGAAATACCTTCTCGGAACACTGGGTGGAAACCTTAAAATATCTAAAGCTATGCGAATTTGGTTCATTTCTAACCTTGGAAGATATATCCCCGGAAAAGTTTGGCAAATATCTGGCCTTATAATTCTAAGTGGAAAAGAAGGTGTCACTAAGAAAGTCAGTTCTGTAAGTGTTATTTATTCCCAGATTGTTGCAAACCTAATTGGATTATCTTTGGGTATGTTTTTATTCGTAAAAGACGAAGAAAAAACAACTCACACATTAATGTTTGTAGGAGTCTTGATAGCTTTAGCGATTTTACCATTTGTGATAAATAAATTGGCAATTTCGGCTCTTTCAATCCTCAAAAAGCCTAAAGAAACCTTTGAAATAAGCTACGGCAAATTTATTGTTTATGTATTCATGCAGCTTATAAATTGGATAGTAATGGGTCTGGCTTTTGTTCTTTTTATTAATGTCTTTACAGAACTTTCGATCTTCGAACATCCTACGGCATTACTGATATTACCAATAAGTTGGACACTTGGATTATTAGCGATATTTGCTCCCGGTGGTATTGGTGTCAGAGAAGGAATTATGACAGTTTACTTATCAATGTTCATCAGTCCCGGACTTGCTGCTGTAATACCTTGGATATATAGGATATGGCTAACTGCTTTTGAATTACTTTTAGCGGGAATATTTTATTTCTTTAAAGGTAATACTGGAAAGAAATAAAAACAAACTGAACTTATGGTATACTTAGCAAGTTGAACAAAATATAAAATTAAGGACTAATCACATGGCAATACTATCTATCTTAACAGACGAAGAATTGATGTTTAAGTTCCAAGGTGGGAACGAAGAAGCATACAATGAGATCGTCGAAAGATATAAGAATAAATTAATAAACCATATATTTTACTACACTAAAAATAAAGAATCCGCTGAAGATATTGTTCAAGATGCATTTATCCGGGTGTATCTTAATAAGGATAAGTATAAAGAGATCGCCAAAGTTTCCACTTGGGTCTATACAATAGCGATTAATCTTGCAAAAACTTTCTTAGCTAAAGAGAAAAAGAAAAGTAAATTTTCAATCACCGGAAAAGACGGAGAAGGAGACTTTGAAATACCTGACAAAAAAACATCAACAGACAAACCTGTTTTGGTAGGTGAATTGGGTGATATCATAAAAGATTCGATCGATAGTTTGGATGAAAAATTCAGAGAGATAGTGATCTTGAGAGATGTTGATGAGATGAGCTATGATGAAATTGCTGTTACTCTTGATATTCCAGAAGGAACAGTTAAGTCAAGATTGAACAGAGCACGACTGAATCTAAGAGAAGTTTTGGTTGATTACGTTAAATCGTAAAATAAATAATTTTTTATTGAACAAAGCATAATTTACGAAAGTTTAAGAAGTGAAAATCAAAGTTATTCGGAGAGAATTAGAAAATGGAAAACTGCAACAAAATAGAACAAATGGTTATAGACGGCACTATCACTACTGATATTGCTTATGAATTGAGTAACGAAGTACAAGAACATATTAACTCTTGCAATAGTTGCAAGACGTTCGTTACTGAAATTAAAACTATCTCGCACGCTTTATTAAGTGCGGAAAAATTAACTGTTTCCGATAGCTTTGACGAGCAGCTGCAAATGAAATTAGCAAAACACAGAGAACACACCTCCATAACAGAAGTAAAGAATGTATCGATCTTCACAAGAATGACTTATTATGTCGCAGGAGTTGCAGCTGTGTTATTAGGCTTCTTCTATATCAGCAATATGAATATCGTAGATGACAATGGTCTGAATTTAGATCAAAATGTCAATGTTGCCAGCACTGTAGAAGATAGTTCGATTCTCCTTGAAGATTCATTAGAAAGCTTGAAAGAAAGTGTAGTAAATGATGAAGGACTGCGAAATAGAGTTAGTACAGAAAGTGAGTAGAGAGATATTCTTAGGAATCAAAAAAGACCGATCAATTTGATCGGTCTTTTTTTTTGGAGATAATTCAAGCATACTTATCGCTTGTAGTCTGCCCTGTTTTCGTATAATCGACGCAAGTATAAATCCCAAATAAATATTTGTTTTTTGAGCAAAAGGTCACTATATGACACTTTGCTATTTGTATCTTGTGTTTAAATATAAAATAACGCAGGAGTAAAAGTGCAGAAAAACGAAATTGAAAAGTTTGATAAAATAAGTTTAAAGGATAAAATCTATTCTATTCGAGGTTATCAGGTAATGCTTGATAGAGATTTGGCAGAGTTGTATGGGGTAGAGACAAAAAGAATTAATGAAGTAGTAAAACGGAATAAAGAAAGATTTCCTCTTGAATTCTGTTTTAAGCTTACTATTTCGGAAAATACGAAACAAAGGTCGCAATTTGCGACCTTTGAGAGTAGAAAAGCTAAATATACTAAATATCTACCATTAGCTTTCACAGAGCAGGGTGTTGCTATGCTTTCTGCTGTGTTAAAAAGTAAAACCGCTGTCAGGATCAGTATTTTAATTATTAACTCTTTTGTTGAAATGAGAAAATTTATTCAGTCCAATGCTCAGGTATTCGATAGATTACAGAATGTAGATGTTAAGTTACTGGATCATGATCAAAAATTTGACAAAGTATTTTCAGCTTTAGAAAGTAATGAATTAATTCCCAAACAGGGAATTTTCTTTGAAGGTCAAATATTCGATGCTTATAAATTTGTATCGGACTTATTTAGGAGTGCGAAGAGATCGATTACTATTATAGATAACTATATAGATGATACTGTTTTGTATCATCTGAGCTCTAAGGGTGAAAATGTTAAAGTGAAGATATTGACAAAATCTATATCAGATAAGTTGAAATTAGAAATTCATAAGTTTGAAAAACAATATTTTAAAATTGATGTCAAAGTTTACAAGAAAGTACATGACCGATTTATCATAATTGACGGAAATGAAATTTATCATATAGGAGCATCTATAAAAGATCTTGGGAACAAGCTTTTTGGTTTCTCAAAAATGGATAAAACGGCACTTAACATAT
>WTAK01000340.1 GCA_013139625.1 Candidatus Delongbacteria bacterium
GAAAATAAATATAATCAAGTACCTGATATCTTTGCTGGATTATGTTACGATGCAATGAAAATCATGTCTATAGCTTTAGAAGGTAGCAATAATGGTAATGAGATTCAAACAGCTTTGTACAATTTGAAAAATTACCCCGGAATTGTTGGAGAAATAAGCTTTGATAAAAATGGTGATGCGATATTGTCTCCGATTATTAAACAAGTCAAGAATGGAAAATTTGTACTTTATAAGTAAAAATGGAAAATTAGCAAGTTATGGATAAGGATCTTTATTTTTCTAAAATGAGAGAAACTTCAGAACGAGTATTCCATCTTATTTTAAAATATCTTGATAGAATTAAGGATGTCAATAGTGATTTATATGAGATATTGATGTTTTTGGTTAACAAGAGGAATCACCGACCTTTATTAAAACCATTTCTTCTGCGATATTCTTATGAAATTTGTGGTGGCAAAAATTGGGAGCAAGAAATTATACCTTTTTGTGCCGTTTTTGAATTGTTAAATATTTCTTCATATCAAGCAAATTCGTCATTTGATAATAAACTATCCATATTTACACATGATGATAAAAATTCTCAATTTCTTGCTTCTGTAATTACTCGAGAATTATGTTTAGAAATCCTTTCAGAGTCAAAAGATAAACACAAAAATAATGTTATTACTGTTAGGGATTCTTTAAGTAAAAGCAATAAATTTATGTATATTGCTCAACACTACGATTTGAATTTATTGAAAATATCAAACTTAAATAAGTATCTAAATGATGAACCATTATATATGAAGGATTATTTTAATCGTTGCTATTATGGGACTGGAATTTTTAACGGACAATGTACTTTTATCGGAGGGTTACTAGCTGGTGCAAACAATGAACAGTTAGAAGCAATTAAGAATTTTGGTGAAAGTTACGGAATTGGATTGCAAATAATTAATGATCTCGCAGATTTTGTACCACCCGGAACAGGTGAAATTACGGAGAAAGTATATAAAGATCAGTTTAGTGATTTAAAGAATGGAAAACTGACTCTTGGAATGTATCAAATTCTTAAAATCAAGAAAAAGGAAACTGATTGGATATTTGAAAGAATTAGAAATAGTGATCAATTTTCAAATAAAGATATGGTTGAAATATCAAATATTGTTGTTAAAGAAAATATCTCAGATCTAGTAAAATCACATTCTACTGATTATGCAAATAGGGCTAAAGAATATTTGTCGATTTTTCCAAACAGCGAAGCAAAATACTTACTCAATTTAGCAACATCAATTTGCAATGAAAATAAATACTTAAAATGTTTGAATAAACTCAAAGCATAGCCAAACTAATAAGCTTAATACAGTAGAAAATACTAAAAGGAAGGAGTAGATATTATGAAATCTTTAAAAAATATCACATCTGCAAATCCATTTATAACGAGCCTTATCTTTCCAATTGTGATCATGTTTTTGGGTTTAATTGGAAATTTGTATTTTAAATTTACAATAACAGGTAACTCTAAATTAGATTCTGATATAATAAAATTCACAACAATTATTTCTATGATTTTATTATTTTTAGCGATCTATTTAATTTTCAAAAATTGGAATAATAATAATTTCTATAAAGTTAAATGCAAAAAGTATCTTAAAAACTTACATAAGTCAATTAAAGCACATTATAAACATCATCCAGCCTCCAGTATGCTTATGGCTATGATTGCTCAAAGAACAGCAGCAGATTTATTTTATGAAGATGGAGAATTATTATATCTTCAAGAATATTTAGATATTCTTGAAGAATCATTATCAGAAAATCTTAAAAAGTGTGTTTTTATTGCAAGGACAAAACCTTCTGATTGGTTTTCAAATCCACAAGACAACAGATTAATTGCAGAAATAAAACGAAAAGGAGAAGCATATTTAGTAAAACAGGGAGAATTAAAGAAAGAATTGAAAGGAAATATTGAAATTGAAAGGTATGTAATATTAGATAGAGATGATTGGGATAATGATGAGAAGAAAAAAGATTTCATTGATTTGCATAAATATAATGATGTAACATTACATTTTTGTCCTTTTCAAAATATTCCAGAAAAATATAAAATTGATGATACTGCCATTTTCACAGACAAAAAAGATAGAATATGGGTCGTAAGAAGCCCTGATCTTAACGAAAATACAATTTCCAATTATGCAAGTAACTCTCTACCTTTGCACATAAAAGTTAAATTAGAAGATAGACAGGATGTAATTAATGGGTGGTATAAGCATTTTTTAAAAGATTTACATCAAGCAAAAGAAAAGACATATAAAAAATGACAAGTAGAATTAATATTTTTTCATGTTAAACTAAAAATAGCAATATAATAAAAATGGTTTTGAACATGTTTCCTCAAACGATTATTAACAGTTTAGTTTTAAGTTATATTTTTCTGATAGTTACATTAAGCTTTTCCATAATCTATTCTACAACTCGCTTTTTTCATTTCGCTCATGCAGTTATATTTACTTCGGGTGCATATTTCACTTTTTTGTTGCATAAGCAATTAGGTTTTTCTTTGGTACTATCGATTCCGATGGCGATTCTCTTATCCATTTTACTTGGATGTTTAATTGAACATTTCATTTACAAACCACTCAGGAAGAAACAAGCTCCACCTATGATTTTATTATTAGCTTCTTTGGGTACTTACATTTTTTTACAAAATACAATTTCAATGATTTTCGGAGATGATACAAAATCTATTCGTTCAGGTGTTGTGAAAGAAGGTTTGAATTTTTTTGATGCCCGTATTACTCCTATTCAAATTACTATTATCACTACATCAATTATAGTTACTGTTTTAATGATACTATTCTACAAAAAAACACAACTCGGTAAATCAATGAAAGCGGTTGCCAGTGATAGTGAGTTATCAGAATATACAGGAATTAATGCAAATCGTGTTATTTTATGGTCATTTGCGATTGGTTCAGGTCTTGCTGCTCTTGCCGGAATTCTTGTTTCATTAGATGTTGATATGACCCCAACTATGGGAATGAATGCTTTACTCATGGGTGTTGTTGTAATGATCGTTGGTGGTAATAACATCAAAGGTATGGTATGTGCTGCTTTGCTTTTAGGTTTTGCTCAGAATTACGGTGTATGGTACATTAGCTCTCAATGGAAAGATACGATCGCATTTGTAATTTTAGTGTTGTTCTTATTGTTTAAACCGGAAGGGTTTTTTGGAGTTAAAATAAGGAAACAATCAATATGATCTATCTACTTCATATTATTATTCTGATTGAGATATATGCGATTTTATCTATTTCATTGAATTTGATAGCAGGTTATACAGGTATATTGTCTATGGCTCAAGCTGCTTTTTATGGTATTGGAGCTTATGTAGCTGCTTTGATGGCTTTGAATTTTAATACTCCATTTTTATTAAATTTAATTCTGGCAGTTATAATTGCCGGAGTTTTTGGTGCATTAATTGGTATTCCATCATTACGAATTAAAGACGATTACTTTATTATAGCTACTTTTGCTTTCCAGATCATCATTTTCAGTGTTTTAAATAATTTTGTATCATTTACAGGCGGTCCAATGGGACTTCCCGGAATTCCACAGCCTGAGATATTTGGATTCGTAATTGATAATCATTGGAGTTTCTTAATACTTGGTTTATTACTTGCAGTATTTACATATTATTTTTCAAAAAGAATAGTTACTTCCCCTATAGGAAGAACTTTAAAAGCTGTTCGTGAAGACGAAGTCTTTACACAATCACTTGGAAAGAATGTTGCAGCACTCAAAGTTAAAATATTCGTTGTCAGTGCAGCTCTTGCTGCTATTGCCGGGGTTTTGTATGCAACTTATATAACTTATATTGATCCTACAAGTTTTACCGTGAATGAATCCATATTTATAATCTCTATTGTTATAATTGGCGGAGCAGGAAATTTAAAGGGTTCTATTTTAGGTGCAGTAGTACTTGTAATGTTGCCCGAATTATTAAGATTTGTCGGACTTCCAAATGCAGTTGCTGCAAATATCAGACAAATGCTGTATGGCGGGCTACTTGTTGCGTTCATGTTGTGGAGACCACGAGGATTTATCGGAGAGTATTCTATTAACAGAGAATCTAAAAAATGATAAAAATCAATAACCTAAATAAACATTTTAACGGTATCAAAGCTCTTGATGATTTTTCAACAAGAATTAAATCGAAAAAGATTATTGGTTTGATCGGACCAAATGGAGCAGGTAAAACTACTCTTTTTAATGTAATAACAGGTTTTTTAGATTCAGATAATGGAGAAATTATATTTAATGATACGCCTATACTTAATTATCCTGCACATAAAATTGTGAAAATA
>WTAK01000364.1 GCA_013139625.1 Candidatus Delongbacteria bacterium
TGCACCGTCACAAGTTGCACAATAAGATACTCCTCTACCAAAATGCTCTGATTCTCCTACACATCCAATTTTCCTAGGTGAAGAACCTGAAACGATTAAAACACTCTTAGCTCTATATTCATTCGTATCAGTTTTCACAAAATGACCTTCAGTTCCAGCTCCCGGTTCCATGCTAAGAACTTCCTCACTTTTAATCTCTAAACCAAAATCTCTTGCTTGTTTCTCCATCAGTTCGATTAGATCGGGTCCTGTAATATTTGGTGTTCCCGGATAATTTTCAACTTCAGCCGTAATTGATACATTTCCACCTGGCATCATTTTCTCAAGCATTAATACGTTCATTTGAGATCTTGCAGCATACATTCCTGCGGTTAAACCTGCCGGTCCGCCACCAATTATAATTAGATCAAGTAAATCTTTCTTTTCCATTATTTATTCTCCATTTATTTTTCTCTATATAGTTACACTGCTAATATATATTGTTTTTTCTTCTAAGTCAATGATTTTAATTATATTTACTGAGTTACCCCGAAATTTTGAAACTAAAATCATCTACTCTTCTAATCAGGATATTATCAAATTGTTGTTTTTACAATGCCGTAGGTATTGACTTTATACTAACACGGGGTTTCAACCCCGTGGGATAACACCACTCACAAAACCCACTGGTTGAGAACTTGTTCTCAACCGGAAAAGAGGGTCGTCATTATACATCAGGGACACGGGGCTGAAGCCGCCGTGTTAGTAATAGGTCGTCCCTCTGGGACTAATTTTTAGGTTTTAAATAACAACATTCTTGAATAAAGGAGATAAATTTCTTAAATTCTTCTTTTAAATAAAAAAAGAAATTATGAAAACATTACTAATAATACCACCATTTACACAGCTTAACTCACCTTATGCATCTTTACCTTTTCTTAAGGGAACTCTAAATAAATTTAATAAGGAAGCTGATTTATTAGATCTTAGTATTGAGACTGCTTCAAAGCTATTTTTAAAAAAAAGTTTAATATCTCTAGCTGAGAAATTCAGCAAAAATAATGATCTAAAAAATAATGATATCGTCAAATTCTTCCTGAACAGTAAAGAACAGTATATAGATATCATTGATGATATTATGGATTTCCTCAGAGATAAGAATAACGACATTGCAGAGAAAATTCTGTCAGGAAACTATCTGCCTTTAGGCAAGACAGTTTCTTCGGCTCTTGATAAAAATGAATTTAATATACCTTTAGAAGAATATGCAAAATATCTAGCTTCTTTATTCATTGATGATATTTTTATTTTCTACAGAGAACTTTCACCGGGATATGAGCTTTCAAAGTATCAGGAGAAACTTGGATTAAACGCCGGAACCTTTGATAAAATATATAAATATGTTAACGGCTCTGAAGATATTATTACTGAAACAATGTATTCTATCTTAGATGAAATAACTTTGAATGATTATCAATTAATAGGAATAAGCATTCCTTTCCCGGGAAATCTTGCTGCAGGTTTAAAAACGGCAAAATATATAAAATCTAAATTTCCGCAAATTAAGATAGTGCTTGGTGGTGGTTACATTAACACAGAACTGAGAAACTTATCTGAACCTAGGATATTTGAATTTGTAGATTTTATTACACTGGATGACGGAGAACAACCATTATTATCCATTATCGATCTGTTGGAGAATAAAATAACTGAAAATGAATTATGCAGAACCTTTGTCTTAAATAGCAATAAAGTAACTTACATTGATAATGCTTACATCTCAACTATCTCTGGAAAAGATCTAGGAATACCAAGCTATGAAGGATTGCCATTAGATAAATACTTTTCTATTGTAGAATCGATCAATCCAATGTACAAGCTCTGGTCAGTTCGGAATATGAATAAACTCCGCCTTGCTCAGGGTTGTTATTGGCATAAATGCAAGTTCTGTGATACTTCGCTTCCATATATCAATAAATTCAAAATGATGCCTATTGATATTCTGATAGAACAAATTAAAGAAATGATCCAGCAGACTAACGTTCAGTCCTTTCACTTTGTAGATGAAGCTATCCCGCCTTCACTGGCAATTGAACTGTCAATAAGGTTACTTCAAGAGAAAATAGATATCGAATGGTGGGGAAACATTAGATTGGAAAAAGAATTCACAGAAGATGCGTGTAAGCTCTTATCACTATCCGGATGTATTGCTGTAGTAGCAGGATTAGAATCAGGTAGTGATGTTACTTTGAAAGCAATGAACAAAGGTATCAACCTTGAACAGGCAGTTGAAGTTTGTTATAACTTCTCAAGCAATGATATACTTGTACATACTTATTTGATCTATGGTTTTCCGGGAGAATCTGAGCAGGAACTTATAAACTCAGTTGAAGCTTCCAGACAAATGCTCGAGGCTGAAATAGTTGACTCTGCATACTGGCATAGATTTTCTCTGACTTGCCATAGTGATGTTTACAGAAATAAAGAGAATTATAAAATCAGCATACTCAATGATAATATCAATCCATTTGCAAACAATGATGTAAGATATATTGATCTGGCAAATAAGAACATTGACAATTATTCCTCAGGTTTAAAGAAAGCTACATATAATTTTATGCTTAATTCCTGCTTAGATAACGATATTCGATCCTGGTTTGAATTCAAAGCACCTAAACCTACTTTAAAGAGAAATACTGTTGAGAATGTGTTGAATAATTACAGTATTGAAGTATCATTGAAGAAGAGATTATTATGGCTTGGAGATAAAGTAAATTTTGAGAATAGTATCTTATCAGTCAATGGAATTGATGGTTTGGTTGAATTTGAGCTTCCTGATGCGTTAGGAACTTGGCTAGAAGAAATTATTTCCAGTGCCAATATTGAGAATGATAAGTTCATTCTCTCTGATGCTGAAAAATCATTTCCTAAAGATATGGAGATTTCATTTGTTGATATTTTGAATAACGAACTCTGGGAAGACTTGAACATTGCAGGGTTGATATTAATATGACATTGACCGTAGGTATAATATTAGCTTTATGTGTAATCCTGCTTGATCTTAAGTTCGTATCTCTGGGACTAAAAAATATTGATCCCATCAGAGATCCAAGATTCATTTTCAAATATGCAATTCCATCCCTATTCTTAGAAATAGCATTTATTATTTGGGTATATATTAATTTACCTGCGGGAGTATTATTTGCAATCC
>WTAK01000307.1 GCA_013139625.1 Candidatus Delongbacteria bacterium
ATCCTATAAATCCACCTATGTTATTTACGCCAGAAATTCGGTCATCAGAGGAGTGATATTGACTCACACAGCATACAGATATTGAATCGTCCACTGAAGTACCGATCAGTCCTCCGATATCATTGTCTGTACCAGATATTTTGCAATATGAGACAGAGCAATTAGTTATTACAGAATTCGTGCTTTTACCGGCTAATCCTCCACAAGAACCTTTACCGATAATATCGATATCTTGTATTTGCACATTTTTAATTGTAGCATTTTGGATAACACCGAAAATACCTAAATTATCTGAAAGAGGGTCATTTATAGTCGTATAAGAGATATTCCAGTAATAGTCATATTTGTAATCACTACCATACATTTCAACTTCATAGTTGCCCATGAAAGGTAAAGAATCAGTGCCAATAGGAGTCCATAAAGAATCTCCATAATTCCAAAGAGGAATTAGATATACCTGATAAAAATGTTTATCAGCATGTTCAGCCCCAAGAAAATATCTGATACTATCAAGGTTCTCAGCTGTCCTGATAAGCCATGGATCTTCCTCAGTCCCTGTTCCACCTGCAAATTGAGCCAATACAGCAATATGTAAGGCTAAAACGAGTAAAAATAAAAATTTCAGTTTGTTAACATGATTCCTCCGAGAGGTTAATAAGGTACTAATTTTACTTCAACAATATCATTTTCTTAGTTGTAGTTGAATTCAAAGTTTTTAAAGAATAAAAATACATTCCGCTATTCAAATCTGTAGCATTAAATTCAACAGAGTATCTTCCTGAATTTTGTTTTTTATTCACCAGTGTTTTAACCAATTCTCCTTTTGTGTTGAATATTTGAAGTTTTACATTGTCGTTGTATCCGTTTGGGATCATGTATGAAATTTTAGTAGTTGGGTTGAATGGATTCGGGAAGTTCTGGTATAACACGCAATTTTGTGGTAGAATTTTACTATCATCGATTGATACATAAGTTTGCCGTTTTAAAATTGGGTAATCACCTTTGGTCGGATAGCCGATACTCCAAGTATTTTCAAAATCCCAGTCAACATAAGTACTATCTGAATAAGGGGGTGTCATATCTGCAGTTGTTCTACCTAAACCTCTTGCCGAAGTTGTTTGACCGCTTGATTCAATATCCCAGTAACAATTAGTAGCAGTTGAATAACCAGATCCAACTAGTCCACCCATTTCACTATTTCCAACAACACTACCTGTTGAGTAGCAATTTGTTATTGGCGATCCCATTATCCCGATTAATCCACCCACTTTAGATTCACCTTCAACACTTCCCGTAGCATAACTATTTGCAACTCTGCCACTATCTGATCCCATAAATTCAACCATGTGTCCTATCAATCCACCTAAATATTCTGTTCCATAGACATCTGCTTGTGAATAACAATTTAAAATGGAAGTATCCACCGAGACACCCAATAATCCTCCTACTTCTTCTAGCCCGGTAACAATTCCGGTGGAGGAGCAATTTGATATATTGGAAGTAAAACTATTGCCTATTAGAGCACCGCACCCTAGGTATCCAACTATATTTACATTTTCCAATTGTACATTGTTTATGTTAGCATTCCTTATTGCTCCAAATAAACTTGCATAGTTAGCCGTAGAGTCATTGATAGTAATATTACTTATTGAAAAATATTCTCCTCCGTTATAATTGCCAGTAAATTCACTCTCGTAATGCCCTATTGGAATCCAGCCTTTTTCTTCGTTCCAAGGTATGACACCAAGATCAATGTTTGCTGTTTGTAAAAAATAAACACTATTTTTTCCAGTAAAATATCTGATATTATTTAATTCATCCGCAGTTGACACCAAGTATGGATCTAATTCTGTTCCTGTTCCACCTGCAAATAATTCACCTAGAGGTGTAACTAGTCTTGCGCAAATACCTAGTCCGTTTGAGTTTTCCCCCACAACTTTATATGTATATTCACCATTAACCAATACTGTGTCAGTAATACTTATAAATTCACCTGCAGTTGGATTGGTGTATATCTTTATAATATCAAAATCTCGATATAAGTACACTGTATCAAGATCAGTTAAAAGGTCTCCATTGATCAAAGTATCTGGATTAGTCCATGACAAGTCAACGCTAAACACTCCATTTTGAGTGTCTGCTATAAGATTTGAAGGTGCCGTGGGACAAAGTCCAGATATGTCAGATTGCAGAAAAGGGTATCCGTTATTCGTATTTTCCAAATCTTCTGTCCATATATTATCAAAATTCCAATATTCATATGTGTCTGAGGAATAATCATAGGTCATTTCATCAGTTCTTCTTCCTTCTCCACCAGCCGATGAATTTTGTCCGCTTGTTTCTGTATTCCAGTAGCAAAAACGAGTGTCAGCATTCTCATCATTACCGATTAACCCACCTACATTATCATCTCCTGTTACAGTTCCGATTGAGTAAGATTTAACAATAGTATCAAAATATGGCATATCTGTAGACTTTCCTAATATACCACCAATATTGTCTGTTCCAGAAACATCAGAAGTGGTATAGCAATTTAAAACTAAATACCAATCTGCAGTACCTATAATCCCACCTACATTAGACACCCCTGATATTTCACCTGTAGTATGGCAATTTTCATTTGATGTAGCATAACCATAGCCAACCAATCCTCCGACGCTATTTCTACCTGTTATACTTATATTTATTAATTTAATGTTTTGCACCATTGACCAATCGCAAAAACCAAATAGACCTATAAAATCTTGTTCGGGTCTATTTATGGTAAGGTTGCTTATCTGAAATCCATTACCATCATAATTCCCATCAAAAGCAGTCGAATCATTGCCTATTGGTTCCCAACCTTCACCTACATTCCATGGTGCAACTCCAAGATCAATATTTTCAGTTTGTAAGAAATACTTGTCTGCATAATCAGTTCCTAAATAATACCTGATACTGTCAAGATTAGAAGCTGTTCTGATCAACCATGGATCTTCCTCAGTTCCTGAACCACCTGCGAATTGTGCCAATACAGCAATATGTAAGGCTAAAATGAGTAAAAATAAAAATTTCAGTTTGTTTAACATGATCCCTCCGAGAGAAAAATATTTATAAGTATTCTATGGTTGTCATTTTTAATATACTACCAAATAATTGTATAATCCATTATTATTTTCTGCAATTATCCCATCCGGTCGGACACGGGGGTACCGACCCTACGGAATTCATTTATCTACAATTCACCCTTCTTAAACATCACCTCATCAGAATTTTACTCTTTCTTTGTTATAAATTTTGTATTATCTATCATAGGATAAAATTACTTGAGGCATATTATGACAATTCAAAAAATAGACAGCGAAATTAAGCATTTACTTATTGTTGATATTGGAAGTACGACAACAAAAGGTCTTTTATTAGAGAATAAGGAAGGGAAACTTGTTTTCAATTCTCAATTTGATGCTCCAACTACGGTGGAAAAACCTTTTGAAGATGTTAATGTAGGATTAGAAAAGGTTATTTTATCATTAGAAGAGAATAGTAATGTAAAGATATATGATACAGGAAAAAAGATACAGATCCCATTTTTAGCCACAAGTTCTGCCGGTGGAGGTCTTCAAGTTCTGTTATTCGGGCTAACAAAATCAGACACTGGAAAAGCAGTTGAAGCTTCTGCATATGGTGCAGGAGCAGTTATCATGGAAACTTTTACTGTCGATGATAAAGTTCCTGAGATGGATAAAATGAGAATGATAAGAGAACTTCATCCTGATATGATCTTGATAGCCGGAGGTATAGATGGTGGTGGTATCTGGGGTATCTTGAGGCAAGCAGAGATACTTTCACTATCAGAGCCAAGGTCAAAGTTCATGCCGGAAGAGAAAATACCATTGGTTTTCTGTGGTAATGTAATGGCAAGAGGATTCATCAAGCAGATGCTGGGTGATAGCTTTATTGTTCATACGACAGAGAACATCAGACCAAATCTGGAAGATTTTAATCCGCAACCTGTAAGAGATAAAGTGCATCAACTCTTCATGGAAAATGTGATGGAAAATGCTCCAGGTTATAAAACAGTGACAAAACAAGTCTCTGAAGGTATATTGCCAACTCCATCGGGTGTGCAATTGATGATAAACAGCTACGCAAGAAAGCATAATGAGAATATGATCCTAGTTGATATGGGTGGAGCTACAACAGATGTTTTCAGTAGCATAAAATCTGAACTTCATAGGACAGTCTCTGCAAACATTGGAATGAGCTACTCTATTTCTAATATTTTAAAAGAAGCTGGGATCGGGCAAATACTTTTTAATATAAACAATATTATTGAAGAAAAGGATGTCAGGAATTATATAGCTAATAAAATGCTACATCCCGCATATGTTCCTCAAAACCAAGAGGAAAGATTCGTAGAGCTATCTTGTGCTATCGAAGGTGTGAAGTATTCTTGGAGCCAGCATAAAAAGATGAATACGGAAGTACATCATATCGGATTCTTAGAGAGACGAAGAAAGAAATTATTCTCTGGAAATCTTGATGTTTTTGAAGAAGCATTAAATTTTAATACCAATAAAAATGTATTTTTTCAAAATTCAGATATAGATCTTCTTATAGGAGCAGGTGGTGTAATATCTTCGGCAAAGAACGATGAAGATGTTGTATTTATCTTAAATGAAGGATTTTTACCATCTGGAGTTACAGAGTTAGCTGTTGACCGTCATTTCAAATCGCCACATTTAGGAATTCTTACTAAACTGAACGAAGAACAGGCATTAGATCTATTTGAAAATGAAACTTTGGATAAAATTTGTACAGTCATAGCACCTTTCGGTAAGATCAAACCTGAAAAGAATGTACTGATCTGCAAAGATTTGAATGAAAATAAAGAATTTACTATCAAAGCCGGATATGTAGTTTATCTAAAGAACGGTGGAAATTTCAGCATTAAAACGGAAAAAAATATTTCCTTAGGCTTAGAAAGTGATGAATATAATATTAATACAAAGTCATCTATTCTCATTGATTGCAGAGGTCGTGGTATCAATATGATCAAGAGTTCGATCTTCAAAGCTCTATATAGATCAGATGATAAAAGAGAGATGTCCTCTAATGTTATAAAAGGTAGAAATAATATAATAAAAGGTAAATTTACCATTAGTAGATCATTACCGTATAAAGGTGAAATATTAGCAAATGTAGGTACAAGAGTTCAAATAAACAGTGTTGTAGGTCAAAACCTTTTCAATCCCCCGAAAATATATATGATCGATATAAAAAGATTGATAGGTTTTAATAAGAAACTCTCAAAAGAAGATATCAAGAAAGGGCTAAGGATCAAGGAAGGTGATGTTATTGATTACGACCAGCCGGTATTTGAGTTACTAAAAGGAAATCAATTTATTCCTGTAGATTATCTGTCAAATGTAAGAGGCGAGGTTATTAAAATCGATGATTTTGGTATGATAGTTCTCAAAGAAGTTCAGGATTACGGTGATAAGCCTGTTAAAGTAAATATTGCAAAAGCATTAAATATTAAACCTGGCTCTATAAATAAATATTTAAATTTTGGCTTAAATGCATTTGTGCTCAAAAGGCAGTTACTTGCGAATAAAGTGACAGGGAATAGTAAAAATGATATGTTTGGTATGCTTGCAGGAATATTTCGAAGTGAGGATAAAGGTGGAATAACAATCTCTGAAGGAGAATATAAGTCTGTAAAATCTCCGAGTACAGGATTTATTACTGATATTGATAAAGAGACAGGAGAGATCACCATACAGTATAAGAGTAAGCCATATTTAATGCATTCATTTGTCAATGGTGTTGTTTCCAAAATTGAAAAAGATCTTTCTGTCGATATTGAGGTTGAAGGTGCATCAGCTGATTGCGTGATCGGTTTTGGTGGAGAGAATCATGGAGAACTTAAGATCGCAGATGTAATGCTTGATAATTCTTTTGAGAATAAGATTGCTGTTTTCTTCCAACCGATTAGTTTAGATACACTGAATTTGGCTAAAACTTATAATGTGAAAGGTATCATTGCTCCGTCACTTGATAATAAAGACTGGGTTGATTTTTACGGAAAGGAGATCGGTGTTGCTTTGACAGGGAAAGAGGATATTGATTTTACGTTACTTCTTACTGAGGGTTTTGGGAAAGTTAGGATGAATAATGATTATCTTGAGTTTTTTAAAGAGATGCAGGGGAAGGTTGCAAGTGTAAATGGGCGAACACAGATCCGTGCAGGAGTTATCAGGCCACAGGTGATTGTTTCGTAAATTATTATTTGTAGTTGCACCTGCATTGCAGGACAAGGGGATCAGATCCCCTTGTTGCAACGACTGTCCTATACATTTATTTAATCAGAACCATTTTCTGGATCTTTGTAAATCCATTGGTTTCGATCCTGTAAAAATACTGCCCTGATGTAAATTGATTCCCATCGAATGTAGAAGAATGCATTCCTGCTTTCACATCACCTTTTACCAGTTCTGAAACCATTTCACCTTTAATATTATACACGTTTAGTTTTACGAACTGATCGTTCGGAATTGTGTATTGTATTGTGGTGATAGGATTGAACGGGTTCGGATAGTTGTGGCTTAATTCAAACTGCAACGGAATATTATCTTCAATACCCGTTTCTTCACCTTTTGTTTGTAAATACATTATCCCTGAACTTAACTCAATATTTTCATTGCTTACAGAACCTATAACTCCACTACCAAGTGAAGAATCTAGGCTGAAAGCGAAAATTGAATTGAGAAGTGCCAGAGAGAATATAAGTGTTATTTTGTTTTTCATTTTGTGACCTTTTATTAATCATTGTTATCATGGAATTTAGTACCCCACTCAATACCAGTTTTAAAATACTTAAGATTATTTATATTGAGACCGTTAATATGATTTGATTGTAATTTTACTTTACCTTTGTGAAAAAATAAATCATATATATATTCTTCGGTATATTCACCGAATTCTCCCATTAGATTTGGATTATATTTAAAAATATCATAAGGAACTGGATTATTTGATGTTAGTAAAATACTTATTTCTTGATGTGTAGTACCGTCTTTTAAATTATTAAGCAAAGTACAATTATTATCATTCCCCATTAGTAAACTTACGATATCCTCCTGGAGCAGTTTCCAAGTTTTAAAAATAAATGTTTTATGATCAGGATCAGGTGGGGTAATTAAACTATTATGAGATGCTGTGATAATATTATCAGCGACATAGTTGTCTCCAATTTCTACATAAACAGGAACATTAGTATCAGAAAAAAGGATTTTATTGGTCTGATCAAAATGGTAGTTTTTTCCATTGTCCCCAGTAATATCCCCAGTAGGTTCAAAGCTTATATCATTGTATGGATTAGCTTCACCTCCATTGAGTATTGAACCTCCATGGTTTATGAATAGCTCATATTCCCGATTATCATAAACAGTATTATTTGTG
>WTAK01000229.1 GCA_013139625.1 Candidatus Delongbacteria bacterium
GAACTACCAGTTGCTCCAATAACTCCATAAATAAGGTCAGAACCACATACATTACCCGTTGAACCCAATGGAGGGTCAAGTTCGGCTTGTACAGTATAAGTAGCATCGGCATCACCGACGATCAATACAAAAGATGGTTTTGGTGTAAGTGTATTATACTGAATTTCTACCCAAGTATCATTTGTATTAATGCCTGCACTTGAAGATACATAATCAACCAATACATTAAAACCTTTCTCTGTTTTCCAATCTATCAATCTTTGAAGATCTGCATTTCCTGTTAAAGCATCACTCGCAACGATCAAATAAGTAATATTGTAATTTAATAGGTCTGCTTTTACGGTAGATGGTTCGTAGTTTATAAGTGTTTGTAAAGCTGATTCAAAATAAGGTGAGTATGATTCCGCTTTGATCTCTTCTGCTCTAGGATCAGCATTTGCATAAATTACTCTAACTTTCAAATTATTGTAAACTTCGATTGTTCCTTCAGTTGGGTTGTATTTAAAAGGTCTTACTTTTAAAACACCAACTCCAACACCTCTCATCGTTCCACTTTTTGAAACACTGGCGATTTCTTCACCTGACATTTTTGAAGCGCTGTAAGATTCTTCATCGTAAATGAATTTAATATCTTCGTCAGCTGTCATCTTTGAGTAACTTGGCTGAGCAGGAATTATTTTATTATCAATTCCAAGTTCAGAAAGCTTGTAAACTTTTGAATCGTAGCTTATTACTTCAACCTCAGGTGTTGCACCATAAGGCATTGCTATTATTTCATGAAAAGTTGGCAACGCAGGTGAACCCGCTACCATTGTCAAGTAACCTTTGTCAATAGTTACAGAAGTAAACATACCTTTTTCTGTTGAGATATCTCTAATATTGATATCTTTCACATTAAACTCTATATCGATGTAACTATCTGTATCTGAATTGATACGATATCCCGTTACTTTCGATGCGTCTAATATGGAATTTGATGTTCCGAATAGTGATACGATCATCACTAAGACAAAAATTGTCAATTTCCTCATTTCTCCTCCATTTTACGTTTCTTAATCTTAATTTTAACTTATTTAGTCTATTATTTAACTTTAACTTTGCTGTATTTTAACCTTAACCTTACACGGAGTAATGTATATGTTGTTTAGAAAATAGTTGTTTTTTTAGCTTTTGTCAATGATAAAATTCTTGTCATTCACCAA
This sequence comes from Candidatus Delongbacteria bacterium, assembly GCA_013139625.1. Lineage (GTDB taxonomy): Bacteria > UBA4055 > UBA4055 > UBA4055 > UBA4055 > WTAK01. The sequence continues at coordinate 1,203 of WTAK01000229.1, forward strand.
ATATGGTAATAAAAAAGCCGACTGATTTAGTCGGCTTTTAATGCAAGGGTTGTTGTAATATTTAGTTCTTTGCCACAATATAGTAGAACAGCTTTGCTTGATCTGCAGCTACTGTATACTGATTTGTTCCAACTGATGTAGATAATATAAATGTTCCATAAGGATCATCTGATGAATATACATCATATCCAGTTGCATTAGCTGATACATCCCAGTCTATTACTAGATCAGAACCTGAAATACTTATAACTATATTTGCAGGAACATCTGGATCTAATACTACATCCGTTACTGTGAATGTTACAGGAAGTGTCTTTGTACTTTCGTCAGGGTCATTTGACGTAATAATAATATCTGCAGTATATACTCCAAGCTCTAACTCTGCTGCATCACATGTAGCTACGATTACATCCGTTCCAATACCTACGATAGAACCTGATGTTGCATCTAGACTCAGCCACTCAGGGGTTGCCTGAAATTGAACTGCAAGATCATCCTTTAAGTAAGCTGCATTATAAACAACTAAGCTACCATCAGTTCCATTGTGATCTTCTATACCAACTGTAGAACTGATAAGCTCTCCTGTCATATTAGCATACTGATAAATGATTTTACCACTGCTATAAAGGATTATTTGGAAAGTATTAACAGCTGCACCACTTGTTCCATAATCAGGTACCGCATCCCACTCTATGATAAATCTGTTATTTACACCATCTGCATAGTAATAGATCTCTCCACCATCTGCAGGATTTAGGTCGTCCCAAAATACTGCCAATAATGCATTAGCTGTAGCTGAAGTAGGTATTGTTGCATTTGTATAAGATACAGCAGTTCCAGTAAATGTTGCTGCTCCATTTGCGCCTACCTTGATAGTTGTATAATCAACTCCATAATAGTTCAATGTGAATCCAAGAGCTAAATCTCCTGAGATACCATCATCTGATAACCCAAGAGCTGTTCCGGACCCATTTATCTCGACCCAGCTATAAACAGGGCCACCTACTTCATCTGAATCTTTCCACTTATATCCGTAAGTGTCAGGTCCACCTGAAGCTTTAATATCTTTTCCACTTGTATAATTGATAGCTATGTTATAACTAAGGTCTCCTGCATCCAAATTATCAATATCAAAGTTCTTCACAACTGAACCACCTGGCGCTGCACTTGCTGCAACACTTACAGGTATATCAATATCAGGGACTACACAAGCTCCTGTTACTGCTATAGTTTCATTTGAATGACCTGTATCTGATGAGGTAATTGTGATATCACCGTTATAATCTCCGGCAGCTATTGGCTCAAATACAAGATCAAATGTTTTATCGCTATTTGGAGCAACTGAATAAGCTAAAGTGTTTTTTACATCCTTAATATCACCTTTTGCTGCTACTAAAACTGTATAACCTGCAATAGTTGTGATATCACCCAGCATGTATTCAGAGTTGTGATCATTTGTCAATGTGAATTGGAGTGTAGAACTTCCACCAGTATTCACACTACCATAACCTAATGATGTTGTTGATTGACTGTAAGTTCCACCTGTATCGCCTGTACAAAGTACATCTGCAAAATAAGGTTTCTTAAATTGTCCTGTTATAACAAGCTTAGCTGTATCACCAGGGGAATAACCTATAACTGTTACATTAGCAACTCCTGAAGAATTTGCCTGTGCAGCACCGTGAAGATTACCGTCTTGGTCACCCATTGCCACGTAAGAATAAGGATCTGTATTTACTGTAAATGAAGTTACAGCAGGTGGTATAACACCATTGTGTGTTGCAATTGGATCTGATGGAATACCAAAATATATCATAACTGATGGATCACCCATCAAATGATATGATGACCAGTAATCATCTGTATAACCTGACCCAGAAGCTTCAACAGCCATTAGACCAACATGCTTAGTTGCAGCTTGTGAAGCATAACGAAGTACCATTGCACCATCATACATTCCAGGGTTCGCAGTATCTAAAGCAGGAGGTTCTTGATTCTGAACTGAAGCATCACCAATACCAACTCCCATTGCAAGATCTTCATCCCAATAAGTTGACATTGATGCTCCAATATAACCAATCGCTCCTTGGTTTGGCGCATTTAACCATGCTTCACCAAAACATTCGTCTGTTCCAAATGAATTTGTCAAACAACAATTACCTACCACTAATGGATATTCTCCTGCATTACCAAGTCCGTCAATATCTGATATTGAAAAATATGGATCTGCAAAAATAGTAACATCACCATGAGCTGTATAATTGTAAAAGTTTGCTCCTGCTGAAATATGATCAATGATCTCAGCATCAATCGCACTATTTGTAGTTTCAGGATAAAGATGGTATAAAGCATTGTCCATACCATTAGCAGATGTAAAATAATATGTCCAACCATAAGTTATCTGAGGATTACCATGACTTGCACCAAATCCACTATCAACTCCTGCTATACCCAGTGGTGCGGTAAGGTATGTTAGGTCAGCACTTGTTGTGAACTGCTC
>WTAK01000422.1 GCA_013139625.1 Candidatus Delongbacteria bacterium
GTTATTAAAGAATTAAAATTTGATTTTGCGGATGAATTAAATTTGCAATTTATCGTACGATAAATATTGTAGGGGTCGCAGATCTGCGACCCTTACGATTTATTTCATTCGATTTTGTAGTGCGTGCCTGATTATTTCCTGAGTAGAAATATCCTTTCCATGTTCTTTTATTATCTTTGCTACTGTAGCATTAGCATCGGTATTTCGATATCCAAGCTGAACTAATCCTGACACAGCTTCTGAATTACTACTGACTACTCCAACATTTAAAACATCTGAAATATCATCCGATGCAGAGATCTTATCCTTAAGTTCAAATACTATCTTTTGAGCTTTCTTTTTACCTATACCATGTGCTTGAGATATCAAAGTAACATCCCCGGTTGCAATAGCATTATACAGTCTGTCATATTTGATTTCTGATAAAAGGGTCATTGCAGTTTTAGCTCCGATTCCGCTGACAGTGCTAAGAATAATAAAAACTTCTCTTTCTTGTTTTTCTAGAAATCCAAAAAGTGACATATCATCTTCTCTTACTTTGAAAACGGTATGAAATATTTGTTTTTTATTGTTATCAGGCAACTTAGAATAAGCATACGATGAAATACTTAAAGAATATCCTACTCCGGCACAATTAACAATTACTTTACCGGGTTCTTTATGGAGTATTTCTCCAATTATCATTTCGATCATTTTGTTGTCCTATGGTTTATCGTTTTATAGCGTTACGGAATTTTACGGTTTGTATAAAAGACAATGCGATAGCAACAGCATCAGCAGCATCGTTAGGTTTAGGAACTTTTTCTAGTCTTAGAATTGATTTTACCATGAATTGAACTTGTTCTTTCGTAGCATTTCCTGTACCGGCAATATTTTTCTTAACTTCTTTAGGTGAATATTCCTGTACATCCAAACCAGCAATTGCGCCTGCGATTATTGCTGCACCTCTTGCATGTCCAAGCTTAAGAGCTGATTGAACATTTTTCCCTACGAAAACAGTTTCAATAGCCATTTCATCCGGTTCTAAAGAAGCGATCACTTCTGAAACACCTTCGTAGATAGTCTTTAGCCTGACCGGCATTGTATCTTTCGGAGAAGTTTTGATCACTCCAAGTTCGATCAAAATAAATTTATTATTTTTAAGTTCTAAAACAGCATATCCTGTACAGCCTATGCCGGGATCAATTCCAAGTACTCTCATTTATTCTGTATCCATATCAGCTTCATCAATATCAGCATTTGAGTAAACATCATCAATATCATCTAAATCTTCAAGTGCATCAATTAACTTAAGTAATTGTTCTACTTTATTTGAAGGAACTTTTATATCATTATCAGCTACCATAGTAAGTTCATTGGACTCAAAAGTATATTTAGCTTCAAGTATATCGCAAATGCTTAGATAATCTTTATATTCTGTGTAAATAATAAATTTTCCATCTTCAGAGATCATATCTTCGGCTCCGGCTTCTAATGCATCTTCCATAACTTTATCTTCGTCAAGCGGATCTTCATTAACTCCTTCAGAGTCAATTACGATCATACCCTTTTTGTGGAACATCCAAGCTACAGAACCACTTTCTCCCATATTTCCACCATATTTATTAAAAGCAAACCTTACTTCAGCAACAGTTCTTACTTTATTATCTGTCATAGATTCTAGGATAATAGCCACTCCTCCGGGTCCATAACCTTCATAGACCAGATCTTCATAAATAATACCCGGTAATTCACCGGCACCTTTTAATCGTGCTCTATTTATTGTATCCAAAGGCATATTACTGTCTTTACCTTTCTGAATAGCAACTTTTAATCTTGGGTTAGCATCTTCATTACTACCACCTAGTTTTGAGGCTGTAGTTATTTCTTTAATCAATTTTGTAAATATCTTGCCTCTTGCGGCATCTGTTTTTTCTTTTTTTCTTCGAATGGTTGCCCATTTAGAGTGACCGGACATATAAATGCTCCAAAATAATTATTAAGATGTTATTTCTAAAACTTCTACTTCAATTTCACCGATAGGGATGTATATTGGGAATTTATCACCTACTTTTTTTCCGAGTAAACCTTTTCCAATAGGGGAGTCCGCTGAGATCTTTCCTTCAATAGGGTCTGCTTCTGCTTGAGATACAAGCGTATATGTTAGTTCTTTATTTCTTGTATGATCTTTTATCGTTACTGTATTTAAGATCCGTACAACATCGTTCTTCATATTGTCTTTGGATATGATCTGAGACTGAGCAATATAATTTTCAAGCTCACCTATTCTTGAGTCAATTCTGGTAAGATCTTCTCTTGATGCTTTGTAATCTCCATTTTCTTTAAGATCACCAAGTTTTCTAGCTTCCTCAACTCTGTCTAGAATTTCTTGCCTGAGAACATGCTTCATATTATAAAGTTTCTCGATTAAATCTTTCATTCCTTTTTCAGTTACGTAATTCATTTTTTTGATCCTTTGGTATCTTTCTTTTTTAGAAATTTTGATTTGTCAACTTTGTCATAGATCTTATCCATTTCAGTTTGAGCTTTTTTTGCTATCTTAGATTTAGGAGATGTCTCGATCACTTTTTCCAAGTATAGATATGCTTTATCAAAACTTCCATTCTTGATAAAAATAATAGCTTGATCGAAATAAGATTGAGCTTTTTTTAGATCATCAGTTTTATTTGAACCTTTTCTTTTGATCTTTCCTGATTTATCTATTTGCTTTACAGCATTCTCTGCTTTTGCTCCTAGTTCATTTGGAATACCAGATATCAGATCATAAGCATCCCTCGCAGCTTCTACATCTCCCAAACCCATAAATTGATTACCCAGTTTAGAATATACTTCAAATAAAGCGTTGAATATTTGTGTAGGTTGGATAAAAAGCATTTTTACAGATAACTTTCTTTTAGGTTCAAAATCCTGTAAAATAAACATAGGGATCTCATTGATCTTGTAGGATTTTAATCGATCAGCATTTTCCTTTTTAGTTGCATTCATTTCAACAAAAAGAAATTTGTCTTTAAGACCATCCAAATGACCTTTGGATATGGCATAGCTAAGCTTTAAACTTTCTTCCTGTTTTGGATTAAAATATAGGAATAGTACAGGTTTCTCCTGCTTAGTTCCTTCTTTAATTCCCTCTTCGTAACCCCTCAACCATTTTATACCAAATAAAGAGCAGGTGAAGATCACGAGGAATAATAAGGTTGTTTTTTTCAACATTGATAAACCTATTTTTGATAAAGTTTTTTTCTTCTATTCACTCTTTCCAAATAATGTCTTCCTTCTTGAGGTATAGCTCTATCAGTTGTCAAAATAGAATAAGTTTCAGAATCAGATTTCTCATTTAACCTTCTAGGTTTATATGCCTTGTTCAAGATAGTACCAATGCCTTGATTATAAGAAGAAATAGTAAAGTATTCATTTTTTATAACACTACTTGCTTTACCATGTTTTTTCTTTTCAATTCTATTCCACCACTTTGTTAACCATCTTATATACCAAGTACCCATTGCCAAGTTTTTTTCCGGGTCAAATAAATATTCAGGTTTAACGATCTTATCTTTACCGAATAAAGCTTTATGAGCATCTCTTCCTGCTTGAGAAGGAATTATTTGCATTAGACCACAAGCCATTGGAGTTCCATCCGGTCTTCTGGAGAAAGCTTTAGGATTAAATGCTGACTCAGTGTGTATTAACGCCATTACCAGTGCCGGATCAAGATCATATTTTTTACTATATTTTTGGATCAAATCCATATATTTCTTAGCACGGATCTGAATACTGTTAGGGACCATTTCCAATGTAACAGTATATTTTGTTCTTGCTCTACCATCATCACCAATGATAACTTCTTTTTTTAATTTTTTCTTAACAGTTTCCTTAACAAATTTTTTCTGATTTTCCTGAGTTACTGCCTTGTAAACTTTTTTATCTTTTGGTCTGTCTACAATTATTTTTTTCTTAGTTGGCTTTATGAAATTTGCTTTTTGTTCAAATTTTATCTGCCCGGTCAGTAGCTTTCTATTTGAACCTTCTTCTTTCGCTGCTAACATTTCTTCAAATCTTTTTTGGATCTGAGCTTCGGATTTAGTTCTATTATCAGTGTCAACTATGGTAGAGATCTCAATATAATTATTCTCAAAATCAACAACACTTAAAGCTTTCAGATCATTACTGTATTCAGCCCATGCTTTTGGAGTACTGCCTGTATATTCTCCCCATTGACCTCTTACTTTGTTTACATACTCTTTCCATTCTTTTCTTTCTTTTTCAACACGTTCTTGGTACGCATCCATTTCAGCATCCACTTCTTGCTTCCACTTGCCAACATCTTCAGATGCCATTCTTTTGTATTTCTCAAGATCAGATTCTTGACCGAAAACGGAAAATATGAATGTGAGGATACAAAGTAAATAAACCAATCTTTTCATAATATACTCCATGAAATTATTTTAACGCTACTCTCTATTAATAGAAAAAGGCCACGATATAGCCTTTAGTATATTAACTTAGTTAAAGTTTATCTAAAAATCAACTTGAAAAAAAGTTATAAAAGGTACTTTAAACGAATGGTTTTCACGGATACTTAGTGTGAGCATAATTTATAGTTAATGTTTTTTATTGCTTTTGAATAAATTAAGTATTACCTTGATAGTTCGTGAAGTGAGCAGATATTTTTTCATGAATAAAAATTCGGGAAAGCTCTGTTCGTAACAAATTAACAAAATAGCAATCATGGAGGTTGTTTAATGGCAGAGCGTGAAACTGGAACCGTAAAATGGTTTGACTCTTCAAAAGGATTTGGATTCGTAACTACTGAAAGTGGAACTGACATTTTTTGTCACTTTTCATCAATCAAAGGTGATGGATTCAAAACATTACAAGATGGACAAAAAGTAGAATTTGTTGTTGTAGATAGTGACAAAGGTCCTCAAGCACAAGATGTAATTCCATTATAAGATAACGGAACATCTATAAAAAAATGCGGCGTTTACGTCGCATTTTTTCTTTTAACAAGGTAAAACTATGAAGATATTAATATTAAGATTCTCATCATTGGGAGACATTCTACTAGCTACTCCTGTGCTGGATGTACTAAAGGATAAGTATCCTGATTGTGAAATTGACTGGGTTGTAAATTCAAAATTTGCTGAAGTCCTTATAACAAATCCAAGATTGAATAGGGTTTTGACATTTAAGGATAAAAACGGACTTGAGAATATTAGAGAAGATATTAGAAAAACTAAATACGACCTGATATTTGATCTTCATCAAAATTCTAATACATACTACCTTACAAGATTTCAGAAAAATGTTTACAGGTACAATAAGAGAATTTTTGATAGGTCAATGCTTGTTTTTTTAAAGAAAAAATATAAAGAGATCTTGCCTGTAACACAAATGTACTTCAAAGCACTGAATAAAGCAGGTATTGAAACACCAGATGAATGGACTCTTAGATATGGACTTGTTAAAAGTTTCCAACTAAGTACTATCAATGAATACAATCTTCATAATTTTAATTATATCACTATTGCTCCCGGAGCAAGTTATGCAACTAAGATGTGGCCGAAAGAATATTTTAAAGAATTAGTCGAAAAAATATCATTCAACAAGAATATCAATCGAAAAGTAGTTCTTGTCGGACTTGGCGAAGATGATGAAAAAGTTGCTGAGTTCATAACTAAAGGAAATGAATTTAGTTGTATCAATTTGGTTGGCAAATTAGACCTTCAGGAAACTGCAACCATATTAAAATATTCTGACCTTGTTATTTCAAATGATAGTGGACCCTTACATCTTGCAGAGTGTTTTAAGAAGAAGATCGTAGCTATTTTTGGTTCTACTACAGAGGAATTAGGTTTTTTTCCGTATTCAACTGACTATGTAGTAGTTGAAAATAAAGGTCTGAGTTGTAGACCTTGTACTCATTTTGGTAAAAAGAAATGTCCGAAGAAGCACTTTAAATGTATGATGGATATTAGTGCGGATGATGTTTACAGAGAAGTTCTTAATTTCTTGCGTTAAATTATGGATATTATAGTTTTTTCATTATTGTTATTAGTTTTATTTTTAGAAGCTCTCTACATACTTCTCAGAGAACCCAAATTAAATATCTACAATAAATATATCATAGCAGTATCAATGCTTGTGTTATTATATGCCACGGTCATTGATCCATGTTTTTATAATATCGTTAGAATAATTTCAGTGTTGGTTGTTTTGACTGCTAATGTAAAATTGAAGCATCCTGATTATGAAAAACCTGATTATAGGTATTTGCTGATATTGATTGGAGCGACCATAATAAATATTATATAAACGAAAAAAGGGCAGTTAAGCCCTTTTAAAAGAGAGACGTACTGATAGTACGTCTCTACGAAAACATTATCTCTTAAACCCTTTACCTTTTTTCCCATCTCTTCTTCCACCTTTGTTTCTCATTAGGTGTGCTTTCTTCATTTTTTCAATTTGTTCTTTATTAAGTATCTTGCTCATTTCTTCTTTTTGATCAATGTTCATCAGTTGTATATTAGCAGTAACTGCGGACATTTGCTTAGTTACTTTTCTTGCTTTAGCAAAGTCCATATCTTTCATAGCTTCACCTTTATCAATTCTAAGTTTCTTCTGCTCTGCTCTTACATCAATATCTTTTTTATCAAACTTTATCTTTATCTTGTGCATTTTTTCTACTTGCTCATCATTCAGGTCAAGGAATTCGATCATTTGCGGTCCAAAACGGTGGTCGCCTCTTTCAAATCCTTCGCCTCTATGTTCTCTTCTTTCTCCGTTCATTTTTCCCATTCCATGATGATCTCGTCCGCCCACTTGAGCGAATGATCCTACTACTATGAATGTTAGCAGTGTTAGTGTTGTTATCATCTTTTTCATTTTGTATCTCCTTTTTAAGTTTTTATTGTCTTCCTCACAATCAAGTAAACGCGGGTTGTTTTGAATTTATTTTAAATTATTTTGAAAAAAGTCAAAACAATGCCGTAGGTATTGCTTATTACTAACACGGGGTTTCAACCCCGTGTTAAGAAATCTTATGCACCCTAACAGGCTCAGTTGAACACTCGTGTTCAACTGAGCGGAGTGGGAGGACTATGATCTTTCTAAAATCACGGCACTGAAGTACCGTGTTATTAATAGGTCGTCCCTCTGGGACTTTTTTTTATTGATATTATAAAAAAATAGAAGTTTATTTCATACAACAACATCGGAGAGGATATGACAAAATATAATGAACACTTTTTACCTGTATATAATAGGAAGGAATTAAATATTATTAAAGCAGATGGTTCTTATTTATATACTGATAAAGGTAAATACCTTGATATGATAGCAGCTTTAGGCGTAAATGTTCTCGGCAGTTCTAATAAAAGGATTATTGCAGCTATAGAAAAACAAGCTAATCGATATATGCATATTTCTAATTTCTATGAATCAGATATTGTTGGGGAATATGCCAAATATCTCTGTGATAATACTTTTGCAGATAAAATATTTTTCGCTAACTCAGGTACTGAATCAATAGAAGCAGGCATAAAGATTATCAAAAAATATGGAAAGCAGAACAATAAAGATGTAATACTTTCTTTCAGCAAAGGATTCCATGGTAGAAGCTTAGGATCTCTTTCAGTTACTTCTAAAACAAAGGTAAAAGATAAGATAGAACCTCTGATACCCGGTATTAAAAGTATTGAATTCAATAATATGCAGGGCATAATCGAAAATATCAATGCACGATGTGCAGGAATTATCATAGAAACTGTGCAAGGTCAAGGTGGCGTTAATATTGCTGATAAAGAATTTATTCTGAAGATTAGAGAATTAACAGAGAAATTCGGAGCTATATTGCTTATAGATGAAATACAATCAGGCATTGGTAGAACAGGAAAATTCTTTTCATTTGAGCATTATGGCATTGAGCCTGACTTGGTAGCATCTGCTAAATCTTTAGGTGGAGGATTACCACTGGGAGCTTTACTTGTAAATAAGAAATATTCAAGTGTGTTAGAAAGGGGAGACCATGGTTATACTTTTGGGGGGAATCCTGTTTCTTGTGCAGCCGGTTTAGAGCTTGTAAAGCAGGTCAATGATGAAATTTTCTTATCCGAAGTAAGAGAGAAAGCTGATAGCATACATAAGAGATTGGAAGAAATTAAAATTTCTAACATGGATATTATCGGAGAGATCAAGCAACTTGGTATGATGATCGGTATTGAATTGAAACAAGGAGCTGATAAAGTTACTTCTATGTTCGAAAAAGAAGGTGTTATCGTCAATGTTACAGGTGGGAATGTTTTAAGGCTTTTGCCGCCTTTAACG
>WTAK01000108.1 GCA_013139625.1 Candidatus Delongbacteria bacterium
AACCATTCCCAGAGCTGTTGCGATATTGTAGAGAATAGGCTGTAGAGTTCCAGTGTTGAAAGCCTGTTCACTGACACCGATAGTACTCATACCACCTAGCCATTCGGCAGCCACAACAACAGCACAGACGACTACTCCAAGATTTCTTCCTGCTACTAAAAAATCCGAAGTGGATCTGCTCGCCATCTTTTTTGTCAAAAAAGAAATTAGGATAACTAACGCGAAATACGATATTATAATTGCGATGTAAATGTTCATGACTTTATACTCTCATTCCTGTCTCCAAATTTCCTTTCTGATACTACAAATCTACATTGTATCGAAATAATTATCAATGCTAAAATATTTATCTTCTTTCGCCCTCTTTCTAACTTAATTTATTCAATCTTTTATCCTTAACCAATGAAGTCATCTGCGATATTGCAATTTTATTCAATTGCGCCAATCTATCAGATTGTTTTATACCCTGCCTAATCAGAACAGCATTTATACTCTCCATATTTGAAAGACAAACCAGCTGAGAAATATTAGCATAATCTCTGATATTACCTTTTTTGTTCAAGTTAGAATCTCTCCATTGTTTAGCAGTAACTCCAAAAAGTGACATATTCAAGATATCAGCTTCAGATGCATATACAATGCTTATTTGTTTACTTGTTAATTTTCCAGGTATTAACTTTTCTTTTATAGCATCAGTATGAATTTGATAATTTACTTTTGCTAGCGTTCGTTGTAAATTCCATTGTAACTTTAAACGATCATTTTCTTCTTCTTTTAATCTTTGAAACTCTTTAATCAAATAGATTTTGAATTCAGGACTAATCCACATTCCGAATTCAAAAGCAATATCTTTATGGGCATATGTTCCGCCATACCTACCTGTAGCAGCTTTTAATCCAATGGCATTTGTCTTTAAAGCCCAATCTTTTACACTTAATTTATAGCTATTTAATCCTACTTGACTTTTAATTATGGCAAATTCGCCATAATTAAAATCGGGATTGTTTATTTTTTCCCAAATACCTAGAAATTCCACCGTATTTCTATTTCTCAACCAATCTGCAATAAAGAAATCACCATCTTTTGCTTTTATCATATCAGTTAGCGAGATAAAGTCTTCATTATTCACTTCTTTTAAACTGACTTTTACCCCATTTACATTTAGATTTTTCACTTTACCCTCCTTCTTTTATATTTTTTAGCGGATACATTATTCAAACAAACCACTTATCACTATCTTTCACCCAATATAAACAGAGCACAGTATCATATAGTGACCCTTTGCTATTTTTTTGCAAAAAAAATACTCCCGAAAGAGCGAAGGTGAATTTAGAGGTATTTAATTAGATTCGTATTAAAATTGTTTTGTCATTTACTTCTTCCAATCAAGTTACATTCATTACTCCTATGACATATAACGTAAAGCTCAGCGGCGCGGCTTTTTGCGTCCGCTGAAGTGTCTGGTTGGCTTTACTCTCAATTGGTTCCAGTCTGCTATTTGCCGTGTTAAACTGCTGGTAATAAATTGGTATAGAAAACTTTTTTCGCAATAATTTTAGATAAATGCTGTTATCATCATTCAATTTGTATATCGTTGTCGATAAATTTGCAAGCAAATAATGGCGCGCGTTATTTTTTCTCCAAATAATACTTCGCCGTCTCATTATCCTTATCTAAAATAACGGCAGATTGAAAGATCAATAGCGCATCAGCAACCGAGCCATTTAGGTATGTACTTTCTGCTAAAGTGACAAGAAAAATTACATTCGATGGAAAAACCGAAAGCATTTTATTAGATATTTTTATTGCTTGACCATATTTTGCCTGTCTCATCAAAGCTATAGTGTACCAATAATTTGCATAGTAATTGTAATAATCTATCTTGAAAATATTCATTGATTGAGATTCTACTTTATCCCAATCCAATCTGGCAACATTTACTAGATTCAATGTGTTCAAAACTTCAACAGAGTAAGGATAGGTAAGTAAGGCAGTGTTCAAATGTTGTAATGAATTTGCATAATTTCCGGATAAATAATACAGCCAACCAAGTCTATAATTCACGGTATATCCCTTTGGATATTCTTTAATTACTTTATTTAGACTTGAAATTGCGATCTTATATTTTGTAGCTGCTTCATAGGTATATGAGCTATTGTATGCACTCTGTATTTCTTTAAAACTTAATTCCGCGAATAAACTTGATGCTATTATCAACAATGTTACCAATTTATACTTCATTTATTTCACCCCAATGTTTACGTTTTTGGGGACGGTTAGAAACCGTCCCCTACAGGTTAATTATTTTACTTCCATGTATAAGTCGCTGTCACTGTGTTCGTTACTACATCATAATCATCATAATTGCTCTTTGAAAATATATATGATATGACCCACTTATTGAATAATTTATTTATCGTAAATCCACCACTAAACCCGTTTTCAAACCCGAATTCAGTTGTATTTAAATATCTTCCTCCGTCAGAGTGCATCAAGAAATTATTACCTCCTGAGTAACTACCAAAAATATTGACATGCTTTGTGGTAATTCCAGCTCTGCCTGTATAAAAATATTCAATTCTGTCAGAATCCACTACATCATCAGGCAGATCATCCCTATCATCATAAATTCTCATATCCGAAAAATACGTAGAACCCAATAACTTAGACAAAGATATTTCTCCACTGATGTAAAAATACTTTGAATAATATGTTAAATTTGTCGTTGATTGCAGAGAAAATAAATGATTATAATATTCTCTATCTTTTTGCTCATATTTTATTTTGTACATAGTCGAATTTGGCGGAAGGAACCTCGCATCAACCTTTACTATATCTATAATATCATAATAGGCATATCCTATTAGCGAGCCTGAAATATATGAATTTACTATAAATCTGTCTTTAAAATCATACTTGATCCCACTTAGTCCCATAAAAGAATATTTTACGTAATCATTTGTAAAAAAACTTGATTTTGCTGCTACATAAAATGAATTTTTAAGAGAATTGAGATGCCTGTATTGCCAAAAAATTTCATATTGACCTATGTCACCGTAAAAATTTGAATTTACAGAATCTCTTGTTACTGTTGCTATTCCTGTGGTATTATTAACTAAACTATCTACTTCAAGCCACATATTCTTTGATTGATCAATAGAGGTGTGTTGTATTGTTATATTAAGATCGTATTTCTTATCATAATGTCCATAGTTGTAATTAAAGTTAAAACTTATTCCATCCTTAAGATTTTCATTTCCTTTATAGTTGTAGGGAGAAAAGGAAATATCTACGACCTTTGGTGTCGGTGTTAGTTTATCTCTTGATACTGTATATCCGTATGAAAATTCTTTATTTTTATAGCCGTTTTCTTGAGCGGACTTAAACCATTTTGCTGATTTAATATAGTACCCTTTATTGAATAGTTCCCATCCGACTAATGAGATAGCATACTTTCTTCTTGCATAGTCAGGGTATTCGTTCTCAATTTGTATGAATGATTTTTGAGTATCAATCCCGCTCTGTGAAAATAATAGTGTGCCGTATAAAATAATAATGACAATTAACCTTGAGATCATACTTTTGTCATCCAGATCTTTTTATTCTCTGTGTTGATTATAATATCTTTAATCCCTTTCACCTCACAAAGAGTTAATTCCGTATCAAAAAGAACCTGCTTATTTTTAGATATTTTACCTTCAATAACATTTTCTTTGGTTTTGAAATATCTACCCGATGTCTTATCTGCAGAATGGCAGAATGACTTAAATATCTTAGGCAATTTTGATGTAAGTAAATTATCTGGCAAATATTCTTCCCATGAAAAGTTTTCTCCGTCTGTCAGTGAAAGAGATGGTAATCCTAGCATAAAATACCTGAGATACGATCGTTTATCTCCTGAGTATTTGAAGAATACAAATCTATCTTTATCTTTGCCGAAGTAAAGTTTATTGCCCTCCGTATCGGAGAAATAATAGGTACCGTCAGACTCCATTTTAACTTTAAAACTCAGCTCACTTGCCTTCTCATCATTCTCATAGATATCGTAGTTGAATTCTTCATCCAGTATGAATTGAAATTTCCTACTGATAGACTTTGAAGTCGCCAAAGGCACAACTTTATTACCTTTTTGCAACACATCAGGATCCAACTGACCGCTTTCTACTAATTTTAGGCTGTTGAATTTGAATTCAAAACCTACATATCCGATATATGGTGAATATTGCAACTGAATATGCAAATGGGGTTGAGGTGAGTATCCTGAATTACCACATTCTGCCAATGGAGTTCCTTTTGTAATTACATCTCCTCGTTTTACTTTGATAGAATCTTTTTTCAGGTGAGAAATTTCAATATAATATCCCAGTTGAGAGTAGATGATGACATAATTTCCCCAGTTGTTATCCTTATCAACCTGCTCGGGTTCATTATCATCTAATTCATCATAAATATCTATTATTGTGCCATCTATCGGAGATATTATAGGCTTGCCGAAACAGTAGAAATCTTCTTTCTCTGAGCCGTGACCTTTGTAAGTTTTGCTATTATCATCCTCGATCACGAAATCATAGGCATATTTCCATGCACCTTTATGTGTCCATTCTCCGTTGAAACCTTGATATACTGTCCATTTACCCATAAATGGAAGGTTTATCGATGGAGTGATCCAGTCAAAACGATTCTTGTAATTCAGGAAATTTACCAATGACCTTTCAGGTTTATCTAAAATAGTCTGATTCATCATAGGGTATTTTACACTGCCGAGAACGTAGATATATAATAATACGGTCAAATTAAACGGAAGTGTAAACACAGGTATTCCAAAAGATACCCAGAAAACTGATGTTGCGTCTATAATGAATACTGATACTAAAACGCCTGTAAAGGTCAGCAGATATGTTCTTTTAGATGGGATCAGGAACATTCCACCTAAGGCAATACCGACCAATATGAAGTTAAATGATGATATCTCTGCAAAAGCTAATGGAATGCTCCCTTTCAATAACGCCAAGAAAAATATTCCTGTATAATATGACAATATTGTAACAAAGAATGTTATCCGTGAATAGAACAATATTGCCAATAGAACGACTATTCCGATAATATCATACGGCATGAATACCAATATTCCTGCTGCTCTGAGCAATCCTTGGATATATCCGGGAATGAATTCTAAATTATATTGATCCTGCTTGTAGAATGAATCTACGATCAAATTGCTATATTTACTTGAAGATAAGTAGATTATCGTTGCTGATATCGTGAAAGGAATATTCAGCACCGGCAATTTGAAATAATTGTATAGAATTGAACTCAAAGTATAGGTCAAAAGAACAGTCATTATGCTCATTCCAAAAGTAAGAATGATCGATAGATAGGTTACTTTAAATAGAAATCCTATCGCAAACCCTGTCAACAGAGCATTATAGCTGTATAATTTATTTATAGGATCATCTTTCTTTATACCTATGAACCTTGCAAATAAAATTGAAACAATAAGAGATATTATTCCTTGGGCAGCTATATTGAAATTAAACAATGTACATGCAAACAGTAGAAGTCCTACTAATTTACTCTTTATAAAGATCAGGTTCGAAAATGAACTGGTTAGATCAGCAAATGTATCCTTAATATTTTTTATAAATGTATTTTCTTCCATCTATAGCTCAAACTTCTTTAATTTCTCAGGTATTCTTTCAGGGCCGATCACATCATCCAAAGTTTCAGTCCTTCTGATCTCTTCGGTTGAACCATCTTCCATTATCATTGCAACAGCAGGTCGATATCTTATAAATTGCATCCACTGAGTAACATTATAAGCACCCATCGGAGATAATATCAACCTTGTACCTCTTGGTAATGGTGGTAAGAATGCACTTTCAACGACCACATCAATGTTCATGCAAAGAGGTCCGTAGATCACCGAATTTTCATAAGCTCCGTGAAGTTCTCTGTCAATTTCGACCTTGTAGTTGTACCAGGTCGAAGTATATAATAAATTTACTCCTGCATCAATTATGTAACTTTTAGTTCCATCAGGGAGTCTTTTCACAGCATCAACTGAAGTTATTAGCCATCCGGCTTCATCAATGATAGCTCTACCTGTTTCTAAATATACATCAGGATATTCATCAGGTTTAAGTTCTTCTAATAATGTATCCGCTACAGCATCTATGAATTCTTCCACAGGAGGAACAGCTACTTCAGGCGGTAAATATGTACCTTTTAGTTTATTTATTGATGGAAATCCACCTCCGAAATCAAGATATTTGATAGATATATTAAATTCACTTTCTATCTTTCTCATCAGATGAACAACTTTTCTCACTGCTTCTCTATAGGC
>WTAK01000413.1 GCA_013139625.1 Candidatus Delongbacteria bacterium
GGAAAAAATCGGGTAAAAGATTTGCTGGTAAGGTTGAAAATTTCATGATCGATCCTGATCGATTTTTAGTTCCGACCCTTATAGGTACGAATTTTTCATATGTTGCGTTTGCATCTTCACTGACATATTTGTTATTAGAATTTGACATAAGATCATTGTCTCTCCTTGAGGTCGCACTATATGAGTCGATCGCAATAGTGGTTTTCGCAGAAGTTATGCCTAAGATAATTGCAAGAAATTCAGCAGACAAAGCAGTATTCATATTAGTTTTACCATTCTTATTTCTTAAGTACATACTAACGCCGATGAACATATTAGTTGGGAAGCTGAGTAGAATGATAATGCATCTTATGAAAATCAAGATCAATGATGATGAGACGCTCTTAGTTACAAAGCATGATATTAACAATATTATGGGGCATGCAATAAAACATGAATCTATGGATAAAAATGATGCAGTGATCATAAAGAGAATAATGGAATTAAATGAGAGTAAGGTCAAAGAGGTAATGACCCATAGAAAAAGTATAATCGGAGTAGACATTTCAAGCCCGGTTTATAAATTAAATAAACTCATAAAGATTACTTCACGGTCTAAAATAATTATTTATGAAAAAGATCTAGACAATATCAAAGGTGTTGTTTTTGTAAATGATACTTTGAATAATATGTCATCGATTGAGGAGAAGTTAAAACCGATAACATTTGTACCAGATACTGTTAGTGTATTATCGTTATTCAAATCCTTTAAAAAAGACAGAACTTCAATCGTTGTAGCTATCGATGAATTTGGGGGTTGTACAGGAGTTGTTACGATGCATGATATTTTAGAATCTATTGTTGGAAGAGTCGATGATATTCATGATAATGAGATCACTGATAGGGGAATTATTTACAGGGAAGAGCAAAAAATATTGATCGTAAATGGAGAAGCGGGAACAGATGACCTAAATAACATGTTTAAGAACTTAACGGGCTTAGATGAGAAATTGGTAGAGGAAGATTATGAGACGGTCAACGGATTTTTGATAAATCACCTTCAGATCATACCTCAGGAAGGTGAAGAGTTTATCATAAATAAGTTGAAATTCAAAATTGCCCGATCAAAAAAAAATATGATACAAAGTGTAATCATTAAATTGCCGGAGTCAAAGTAAAATGAAAAAAACTATTTTAATAATTCTTTTAAGCATGATATTACTGAACGCAGATATAGGTGATTGGAAAACATTCTGCTCGATTTCGCAAGGTAATGATATAGTATCATCCAATAATAAAACATATATCGCAACAGATGGCGGGATGCTTGAATTTAATGGCGTAGAAAATAATATTTATGACACAGATAACGGATTATTTAAAATAAATACAACAGCAATAGAAGTAGATTTTAGAAATATTGTATGGGCGGGTCATTCAGATTGTTCGATATCATTATTTAATGAAAACGGCAATAGTGTCGGTTACCTGAGTGATATTGAAGAGTATGGTTCTTTTAATTTGAATAGAATTTATTCATCGGATGATTATATATATGTTGCCACAGATCAGATCTTGGTAAGATATTCATACAATAGTACTTTTGGTAAATATGATGTAACTGACAGTAACCTTATGACAGGAAATATATCAGATATTATAGTTCATGAAGGTAATATTTATATGTCAACAACAAGTGGAATTTATATGATATCTGAAAGTAATCAAAACATAGGGTATCTTGATAATTGGACATTGCTTACAGGTTTTGATGCCTCTACTATTGTTAATAAATTTTTGAATGTGGGAGATAAGGTTCTAGCGTTTACATCTAACGGAATTTATTCAATAGATGGTAACGCGGTCCTAAAAGAAACGATTGAAGATGGTTTTGAAATTCTATGGGGGACAATTTATAATAATGAATTGTATTATTCAACAAACACTGGAAATATTGTTTATCGTAAATCAGATTTATTACTTACAGGTTATACAGATGTTTTAACAATAACGGACCCAATTGCAGAAAGGTTTTTAATTAATAACAATATTATCTATTACATTTCAAATTCAGGATTTTCGTCTTATTCAATAGCTAACAGTATTACAACGAATTACAATTTTAATTTGCCAGCAGAAAAAGGGATAAAGAAGGTAAAGGTTACTCAAGATAATTCAAGATTACTTTACCTTACATCTTTTGGCTTTAGGGAGTTTGATATTTTTTCCGAAGAATTTAATGAAGACTTTTACACAGAGTCTAAAATTTGGTGGGGAAAGGATTTTATAGAAGATAATGAAGAAAATATTTATGTATGTACTTGGAATACTGGTATTGCAAAATTTACTAAGAGTTTAGGTGGTTATGAATTTGAGCAAAGATATTTATTTAGCGATTCGTTTACTTCATATAAAAATGGACACCCGGGAGTATGTAAGGATAAAAGTGGCAACCTTTGGTTTACAAATTTCAATAATGCAGATCTTGATTCTACAATAGTAAAGATTAATACAGATGGTAGCATTACTCCATACACATATTCTGTTGCAGCAGGAGTTCCGGCTAATCCATTCAATATTTTTGTTGATGATAATGATTGGGTATGGATAGGGAGTTCTTCAGAGCAATTTAATGAAAGAGATGGCCTCAGTGTAGGTATCGTTATTGAAGGGACACTGGTACTTAACACATTTAGCAGCCTTGGTGGAATAATTGATATAAATAGAGATAAAAAAGATTTTGTTTGGATAGGTACAAACAATGGGATCAAGTATATTGATTT
>WTAK01000035.1 GCA_013139625.1 Candidatus Delongbacteria bacterium
AAATATTTTTATGCTTCCTTTTTCAATTATATCAATTTTTTCAACTTTAGTTTTAAGTTTGAGTGTAACCCCTTTCTTCTTGAAAGATGTTTGCAGTGTTCTAGAAACTTGAGCATCTTCTGTAGGAACTAGGTTCTTTAGCATTTCCACAATAGTTACTTCGGATCCAAGTTCATTATAGATACCAGCAAACTCACACCCAACAACTCCTCCACCTATTACGAGTAATCTTTCAGGTATCTCTCTCATTTCTAAAGCATCATCACTGGTAATAACATTTTTATGATCAATATTAAAAAATGGAAGTATCAAAGGCTCTGATCCAGTAGCAAGGATAATGTCCTGAGCTGTTAATTTCTCACCATTATCTAAAGTTATCTCATTATTGCCGGTAATTTTTCCAAAATTGTTAAACACTTCTATTTTTCTCAGCTTAAAGATTTTATCAAGTCCATCAACTAAACTATCAACAATTTCCTGCTTTCTATCAATGATTCTTTCAATATTCACTTTTACATTTTCAACTATAATACCAAAATCTTCACTCTTTTTTATTTTTGCCAGAATGTCAGTTGAAGCAAGTATTGACTTTGTTGGTATACAACCTCTATTTAAGCAAGTGCCTCCAAGTCTATCCTTTTCAATTATCGCAGTTTTTAATCCGTACTGATTTGCTCTAATTGCGGCAGTATAACCACCTGGGCCACCACCTAAAACTAATACATCATAATCCATTTTACTTCCTTTACTTTATAATATATTAAAATAAAAAGGCTGCATAATTGCAGCCCTTTTCACCATCGTACAGATTTATTATTTAGACATTACTCTAAATTCAATTCTTCTATTCTTAGCTCTACCTTCTTTCTTCTTGTTATCCGCGATTGGCTTTGCTTCTCCGAAACCAACTGCAGTTAACTGACTTTGAGGTATGTTAAGTTTAGTTAATAGATAGTTCATAACTGAATTTGCTCTCTTACCAGAAAGCGTCTTGTTATAAGCTGCACTTCCTTGACTATCAGTATGACCTTCAATCTGGATATTGATTCCAGGGTTATCAATGAAGATACGTTTTACTGAATCCAATGTAGGGAATGAAGCAGATGTAAGTTCGGCTTTACCTGTCTTAAAGTATATATTATCTAAGTTGATAGTATCATCTTTCTTTAAGATAACAGCATCTGGACAACCATCTTCATCTTCGAATCCATTAAATGTTTCAGCATCGTTTGGACACTTATCAACAGGATCAAGAATACCATCTTTATCATTATCCAACTCAGGACAACCATCTTCATCTTCAAATCCATCAAAATCTTCAGGATCATCTGGACACTTATCATCTACATCTTGAATGCCATCACCATCTCTATCAAGATCAGGACATCCGTCTTCATCTTGGAATCCATCAAAATCTTCAGGTTCGTTAGGACACTTATCGTCTACATCTAAGATACCATCTTTATCATTATCAACATCAGGACATCCGTCTTCATCTTCGAAACCATCTTTATCTTCAGGAACATTCGGACATTTATCCTTAAGATCGGGAATTCCATCCTTATCATTATCTAGATCAGGACATCCGTCTAAATCTTCAAATCCATCTTTATCTTCAGGAACCGTAGGACATTTATCCTTTTTATTTGGAATGCCATCACCATCAATATCGGAGCTTTCTCCGCCAATTGCGTAAGTAAGCCCAACATCAATTGACAATTGATTGTGAACATCTTTACCCATTGATTCAAAATCACTAAACGTATCTATTGCTATAAGATGTCTAATATCACCCCTGAAAGCCAATACTTCAACGATAGAATACTTAAATCCACCACCATAGTTAATCATAGGAGTAATATTGCTATCAAAATTATAAGGATCAATATTTGAAGCTCCAAAACCAAGAGCGACATAAGGAGTAACAGCATTTTGTGGCGTGATATGGTATAATCCATCTAAGTGAAATAATGTAAAATCAACATCCCAATCCTCTCTTAACACCCAACCATTAGGTGTCATCCAATCTTCTAAAACTTGAGTTCTTGTAAAACCTAGTGTGGTTTCTACAGCCCAATAACTGGTTATATTATAACCTAATCTCATACCCACGTAACCCTTGTGCTCAAGGTTAATATCCATATTCTGCTCAAAAGCATAAATACCTACGAACGGAGATAAGTCTATCGAATGTGCCTTAATTTGGGCACTTAGCATTCCTGCCAAAAACAATAGAGCTATCAATGCTGTTTTTAGAATTTTCATTCCTGTTTCCTCCTAACATTCTATTTTTATATTATTTTTTCTATACAATTTCAACACCATAACCTATTTACACACGACTCTCAGTGTAAACATAGCTATGACTATAAGGTATCAGTGAGTAAATATATATACTAAAGTAAACTTGGACAAGTATTTTTTTTTTTATTTTATAGTTACTACGAGACCATTAAACAAATCTAATGGGTCTACAAGCTAACTTCGTCTGATAATTGCCTATAAACTTCGTAAAGCACGACCGCACAAGAATTACTTAAATTAATTGACCTTATCAGACCTGACATTGGTATTGTCATACCTTTATCCTTGAATTCATTGTGGAATTTCTCAGGCAAACCTGCGGTTTCTTTTCCAAAAAATATATAATCATTCTGTTCATACCGTACTTCTGTATAACTTTTTGTGGCTTTCGTTGAAGCAAAGTAAAAATTAATGTTTGGATTTTTTTCAAAAAAATCCTCTAGAGATCTGTAAACTTGCAATTCTAGATTCTTCCAATAATCTAAACCCGCTCTTTTAACTTCCTTTTCATCTAAACTGAAGCCAAGTGGTTCAATTAAATGAAGTTTCGCTTTTAAGCCAACGCATAACCTTCCAATATTACCAGTATTTGCCGGTATCTCAGGTTCAAACAATACAACATTTATCCAATGATCGTATGACATACTTGCTCCTCTTACTGAAATTTTTCTAAAAAAAAAGGTCTTAGAAAAACTAAGACCTTTTAAATTTTACACTCTTTCTTATTGTGCTTTTTCCACTATAGAAACAAATTTTTTCCCTTTCGCTTTCCTTGCAAATAAAACAACACCTTCAGATTTTGCAAAAAGCGTATGATCATTACCTATTCCTACATTTCTCCCTGGATGAAATTGAGTTCCTCTCTGACGAACTATGATAGCTCCAGCTTTCGCAAGCTGCCCACCATATAATTTGACTCCTAACATCTTAGGATTACTGTCTCTTCCGTTCCTAGAACTACCAACACCTTTCTTGTGAGCCATGATATCCTCTTTATATAAATTATTAGATTAAGCTGTAACTATCTTCTCTACTTTTACTACAGATAGGTATTGTCTGTGACCACGTTTTACTTCGTAGCCTTTTCTTCTTTTCTTTTTGAAGACAATTACTTTCTTATCTTTTTTATTTTCCAATACTAAAAATTTTACTGAAGCACCTTCAACATATGGTGTTCCAAAAGTAGCACCTTCACCTTCTCCAATAGCTAAAACATTAGTAATTTCAAATTTATCACCATCGCTATAAGGTAATCTATCAATTTTTATAATCTCATTTTCTTTAACTAATTGCTGCTTTCCTGAGATCTCAACCACTGCGTACATTCCAAGCCCCGTTCTTTGATTAATTTTTCGAGTTTGCAAATATAATGTATTAAATTGGTAAAGTCAAGAAGTTATCTGAAGATTTCACAACATTGATTTCATAATAAATGATTTGAAAAAAATTAAGCCTAAGCACTATCTTTTATATTTAATAATTGTATTGACAAGATATTTAATATACATTATATTTACACCTTCTTGGAAAACGCCTAGGTCTAGGCTGTATACTGAGGAAATGTATAATTATTTGTTTACTTGGAGGATTAAAGATTTATGAACGAACATAACAACATTGTAAGATGGGTAATCTTTGCACTACTATTTTCATGGGCAATCTACTCTTTAATACCAACATATAAAGTTTATTTTTCATCAGAAAAAAATATGATTGAAAAAATAAAGACTAAAGTTGAGATTGATAAGATCATCATGAAAAAGAAGCAGGGAGAAAAACTTACTGTTTTAGAGAATAGTTTATTTGACGAATTCGGTAATGACCCTGAATATCTTTCACTTGCGGAAGGAGAACTTGAAAAAATTGCAGCTTTTGAAAAACTAAACCAAAAAAGTTTGGCTCTTGGTCTTGATCTTCAAGGTGGAATGCACTTAGTGTTGGAAATTGATTACGATCAACTACTTAAAAACAAAGCGAAAGTAAAAGATAAGCAACTTGAAGACGTTTTGGCTTCTGTAAAAGCAGAAACAGGTAACGATAAATCTATTTATTTTAATCAGGTAAAAATAGCTTTTTCTGACAAAAATATTTCAATGAATACCTATTTCGGCAAAGAAGGCGATAGCGACGAGAAAATTATTGCTTCTTTAGATAGCGCTGCAAAAAAAGGAATTGTCACAACTTTAGAAGTTTTGAGGAACAGGATCGACCAATTCGGTATTGCAGAGCCTTCTATTCAAAAAAGAGGAAAGCATAGAATTATAGTTGAACTTCCGGGTGTTAAGGATGAAGAAAGAGCTGCAAATCTTGTTAACAGAGCTGCATTCCTTGAATTTAAACTGGTTGCAGAGAACGAAACTATTCAAAAGAAATTTGATGAAATAGACTTAGTTCTTCAAAGTGATACTTCAACTCTAGATATAGAAGAAGAAAAGGTTGAGGAAACTATTGATGCGGATAAGAAAGAAGTTGTTGAAGTTGATTCAAAAGCTACTGATGCTGAAGATGCAACTAAATTACTTTCAGGAGCAACTTCCGACTCTACTGAAATGTCTTTAACTGAATCAGATCTAATCAAGAAACATCCTTTTAAGGCACTTTTGATCGGTGGTCGTGGCGGAGAAATTCTTGTAAAATCAGAAAACAAAATTAAGATCGATGATATTGTAAAGAGAGATAAGGTAAGAGCTGTTCTTGGCAAATATGAATTTGTATGGAAAAATAAGCTGGTTATTCTGAACGAAGAAAAATATTATGAATTGTTCCTTGTTTTAAAGAAAGCTGAGTTAGATGGAACATCAATTGTTGAAGCAAATGCCACTGTATCATCTGGCAGTTCTGCAATGGGTGGATGGGAAGTTCCTTTCGAACTTGACAAGCCTGGTGGTAGAAAATTTGCGGATGTAACTGGAAATAACATTGGTAGAAGACTTGCGATCATACTTGATGGTAAGTTATTTATGGCTCCAAATATCAATTCCAGGAT
Source organism: Candidatus Delongbacteria bacterium (assembly GCA_013139625.1). Taxonomy (GTDB): domain Bacteria; phylum UBA4055; class UBA4055; order UBA4055; family UBA4055; genus WTAK01. The sequence goes on from WTAK01000035.1 coordinate 5,291, forward strand.
TCCAAATGGAAGAGGCGTTATAACATTAGGCGGTTCTTCTGCAACTGAAGCTAGGGATATGGCTATCGTACTTAAAGCAGGTGCGTTAGAAGCTCCGTTAGAAATCATGGAAAAAAGAGTTATTGGTCCTTCTTTGGGAACTGATTCTATAAAGAGTGGGGTAACAGCTTCTATAGTTGGTGTGTTACTTGTTATAGTATTCATGGTTATTTGGTACAAACTTAGTGGTATCTTTGCAGCTATTGCATTGGTTCTTAATCTAATCTTTACCATTGCTACACTAAGTTATTTCAGAGCAACATTAACTTTACCTGGTATCGCGGGCATGATCCTAACAATAGGTATGTCTGTCGATGCAAATGTTTTGATATTTGAAAGGATCAAAGAAGAGTTAAAAGAAAAAAGAACTGTTCTATCTGCTGTGAATGCAGGTTATGAACAAGCTTTTAAAGTGATCTTTGATGCTAATATTACAACATTTATAGCTGGTATAACCTTGTATCAATTTGGTACTGGCCCGATCAAGGGATTTGCACTAACATTGATGATCGGTATTATGTGGAGTATGTTCACTGCGGTTGTTCTGACTAGGTTGCTTACTGATCTGTATATAAATAAAAATTCAACCAAAATTAGTGTGTAACCTGTTACGATAGATAAAATTTAGGAGTTTAAATATGTCAAATGTTAGAAAAATTGATTTCATCGGTAAGCGTAAGATAGCTGCTATTTTATCAATTTCTATGATCTTAATCGGTGTATTATTTATAGTAATGCAGAAAGGATTGAATTACAATATCGAATTTAATGGTGGATATTTAATGCATGCCGGCTTTAGCAAATCTATTGATATTGCTGAACTTAGAAAAACAATTCACGACAATGATATTAAAGGTTTTCAATTACAGGAATTTAGCGATAATACCGCTAATGCTGACTATGAGACTGAAGTAATAATCAAGGTGGAAACTACCGATCAGAACGTTAAAGAGATCGAAGCAAAGATCACAAAGGCTTTGGAAGATAAATACGGAAGAGAAGCTTATGAAATTAGACAAGCTTCAAGTATTGGGCCTAAGATCGGTGAAGAATTGAAAGACTCAGCGGTCAAAGCGATTTTCTGGTCGCTTCTATTCATATTAATATACATTAAAATTAAATTCCAGTTTAGATATGGTATTGCTGCGATTATCGCTCTTACTCATGATGTAGCAATTACAATTGGTATATTATCAATACTTGGTTATCTTTTTGACTATGAGATATCTTTGTCTGTTATTGCTGCACTTCTGACAATCGTTGGATACTCTTTGAATGATACGATAGTTGTATTTGTTCGAATAAGGGAAAATATCAAGAAGCTTGAAGGTATGGATTTCGATAAAATAGTTAATGTATCTATAAACGAAACATTAACAAGAACTCTTTTAACATCATTAACGACACTTCTTGTAGTTTTCGTTCTATTCTTATTCGGTGGAGAAGTGATTAGAGACCTTTCAACAACATTGTTGATCGGAGTAGTAGTTGGTACTTATTCTTCAATATTTGTCGCATCTCCTGTCGTGATAATGTGGAACAATATGGCAAAGAAGAAAAGAAAGCTGAAAAAAGCTTAAATTTGAGATTATAATAAATCACAAAAACAAGTTTAAAGCTTTAATACTTTAAACTTGTTTTTAGTTTTGGAGGGTATTATGAGTGTAAAAATAGCGATTGGCGCACAATGGGGTGATGAAGGAAAAGGTAAAATAATTGATCTTTTAGGATCTCAGGCTGATTTTATTGTTAGATATCAAGGTGGAGCAAATGCAGGGCACACAGTAAAGATCAAGGATAAGAAATTTGTTCTTCATATGATACCTTCAGGTGTTCTTAATGATACTGTTATTTCAGCAATTGGGAATGGGCTTGTTTCTGATCATGATTCATTTATTAATGAACTTACAACTCTAAATGATGGGGGTATCAACCCTGATGGGAAACTTTTTATTAGCCCGTATGCTCATGTTGTAATGCCTTACCATAAGGAAATAGATAGAGCCAAAGAAGCTGCTAGAACAACTAAGATCGGAACTACTTTCAAAGGCATTGGTCCTGCATATCAGGATAAAATATGTAGATGCGGCTTTAGGATAATTGATATTTTAGATAATGAATTTTTCGCAACTAAGCTTAAAGAAAACATCGAAGAAAAGAATTTTATGTTCGAAAGGATGTATGGTGAAAAAGATAAATTTAATTACGATGAGATCTTGAACGATTGTCTGTCAAAATTTGAGATCATTGCAAAATATGTTAAAGATGTATCTATCCTGCTAGAAGAAGCTATGGAACATAACAAGAATATCCTTTTTGAAGGTGCGCAAGGAACACTTCTTGATATTGATCATGGAACATTCCCTTATGTTACTTCATCAAATACTGTCAGTGGTGGTGTAAGTGTTGGTGTTGGAATAAATCCGACAAAAATTACTGATGTACTTGGAGTAATGAAGGCATACGTAACAAGAGTTGGGAATGGTCCTTTTGTTACCGAATTAAAAGATGAAGTTGGTAAATTTCTTGCCGAAGTTGGTTGAGAGGTTGGTGCTACTACCGGTAGAGCCAGAAGATGTGGTTACTTTGATG
>WTAK01000258.1 GCA_013139625.1 Candidatus Delongbacteria bacterium
TGTTATTCCAAAATCTTTCAAAATGACTCGGGAACTTTTACAGATATAAATGCGGGACTTATTGGATCGGATGATGGTTCGGTCGCTTGGGGAGATTACGATAATGATGGTGATCTAGATATATTATTAGCGGGAAGAAATTATGAGGATGATTTAGCATTAAGTGAAGGAGAGTATGATAATATTTGCAAAATATATCTTAATGATTCAGGTATATTCACTACTACGAGTATTAATGTTACAAACAAAGAAAATCCTTCTTTAGCTTGGGGAGATTATGATAATGATGGTGATCTGGATATTACGATAACAAGTGGTACTACATTTACTCAGACTGCAATGATCTATCGTAATAATGGTCTTGTAACAAATACCACTCCAAACTATCCAACTAATTTATTTTCAATAGCTAATGGTTCAGAAGTAGCCTTATCATGGGATAAAGCTACAGATACGGAAACACCGCAGTACGGACTTTCTTATAATTTATATCTTGGTACTTCAAGTTTAAATGGAGAAATTCAAGAAAGCATGAGTGATATTTCAAACGGTTACAGAAAAGTTGTAAGCTTAGGCAATACAAATCAAAATAATTCATGGACAATTAAAGACCTTCAAGGTGGAACTTATTATTGGAGTGTTCAGGCGATCGATCATGCTTTTGCAGGATCAGAGTTTTCAGCAGAACAAAGTTTTACGATCTTAGGTATTCCTAATAATGTGAACATTGCTTACTCAAGTACTACAGCATCAATCACTTGGGATCCTATCCCTGAAGCTAATTCGTATAAAGTTTTTACTTCAACAGATCCGTATGGAACATATTTAGATTTTTCTAACTTCGGAACTTTTGATGGAGCAAGCTGGAGTTTACCATGGTCAGGAGACAAATTGTTCTTTTATGTTATTGCAAGTACTGAGACAGGAAAAACAACTTTACCGGTCAGAATAAATAAAGTTGCAGGAGGTGTAAAATGAAAAATTTAGCACTGATATCAATAATAGTAATATTTCAAAGTTTTATCTTTGCAGCTGCAGATATTGAAGTCTCGGTTTCATCCTTAAATGAGACACTATATACCGGAGAAACTTCAATACAACAATTCGATATTACAAATGTGGGAACTGATACTCTATTTTACACAATAGAACAATTTGAAGGACCCGTTAAAGCTTCTGTTAAACTTGAAGATATTGAAAGGATAAAATATCCAAAAGGTTCAAGAACTAGACCGAAAGGTGAGCCTGTTCTAAAAGATATGGATAGAGGAGATGAGTTTAGTTATACATGGATTGATTCAGATGAACTAGGCGGCCCAATATATAACTGGGTTGATATTCAATCTATCGGAACTGAAGTAATTACTAATGGAGATTATACTCATACGGATGATCCTGATCCAGAGTATCTTTACGACGAAGCATATAAAACTATTGTATTACCGTTTGAGTTTCCTTTTTACGATCAAGTTTTGGATTCCATCAGTATATCATCGAATGGTCAATTATTTACAGGGGATTGGTATGAGGAAAATTATAATTATCAGATTTTTCCTGATCCTCTTGAAGTCAATAATGTAATTGCACCTTTTTGGTGTGATCTGGATGCGTCATTTTCAGGGCAGATTCTTCATTACTATGATGAGTCAAATAATAGTTTTATAGTCCAATACGAAAATATTCCTGAATATAATTATCCTGATACTACATATACTTTCCAAGTGATATTATATGAATCCGGTAAAATAAAATACCAGTATGCAGATATTGAAGATGATCTCGAATATTATGTTACAGGTATAGAAAACAGTAATGGGACTATAGGAACTTTAATTGCGGACAGCACTCCATATCTAAAAAATGGTATGGCAATTGAGTTAATACCTTGGGTGTCATTGAATAATTATTCAGGAGAATTAACTGCAGGTATGAGTAAAACAATAGATGTAAAATTTGATGCCGAGATACTGAGAGAAGAGACTTATCTCAATAATATACTTATCACATCGAACGATCTTGAAAATTCGGAGATTATGATACCTGTTGATCTTACAGTTACTAGTCCCGATATTGAAGTATCAGTAGAATCTTTAGTGGAGACTTTGAATTCGGGTGAATTTTCAATACAGCAATTTAATATAACAAATTCAAGTGGCGGAATACTCGCTTACTCTATTAATCATCATGAAGAACCAGTCAAAGCAAGCATAAAACTCTCTGAAACTGAAAGAATAAAGTATCCAAAAGGATCCAAAGAGAGACCAAAAGGTGAGCCTGTTCTAAAAGATATGGGAGGAGGAGATGAGTTTAGTTATACATGGGTTGATTCAGACGAACTAGGCGGTCCAATATATAATTGGGTTGATATTCAGTCTATCGGAACCGAAGTAATAACTAATGGAGATTATACTCATACGGATGATCTTGATCCAGAGTATCTTTATGACGAAGCATATAAAACAATTGCATTACCTTTTGAATTTCCATTCTATGGTCAATTTTTGAATTCTATCAGTATATCATCGAATGGTCAATTATTTACAGGGGATTGGTATGATGAAAATTATAATTATCAGATTTTTCCTG
>WTAK01000308.1 GCA_013139625.1 Candidatus Delongbacteria bacterium
AAGGATTAGATCTTGTTGCGGGTTGGCGCCAAGGCAGAAATGATGGAAAACTTTTAGCTTCAAAAATATATAATATCGTATCAAAATCTTTATTCAACGTAGATATTCACGATATGAATTGGATAAAAGCTTTTAAAAGAGAAGTCTTAGATGATATCGAGCTTAGATCTGATTGGCATAGATTCATCGTAATGATGGCAGCAAATAAAGGTTATAAAATTGGTGAAGTTAAAACAAATTGGTATCCAAGAAATTCTGGGAAATCTAAATTTGGATTGATGAGATTTCCTAAATCGATCATTGATGTTCTTGTGGTAAAATTCAACATGATGTTCGGCTCTAAACCAATGCAATTCTTTTCAATGCTAGGTTCATTATCAATGATAACAGGATTTTTAGGGCTAATATTTTTAGCAATATACTATATGACCACAGAAACTCAGATAAGACCTTTATTTACATTATTCACAATGCTAATAATTGCCGGACTTCAACTTTTTGTAACAGGGTTTCTAGCGGAATTGGTTGTTTCTCAGAAATCTGAAATTGAGAATTTAAAAAAGAGTATTAAAAATCTAAAAGATGATGACAATAAATAAACACTATCTAAGCCTTGGTTAAATGCAAATAAAGAAAATTTTAATAGTGACACATTGCTTTCCATCAGATGAAAAAGATCTAGTTGGTAATTTTTTATATGAATTCATCAAATATCTGAGTGATATCGATTATGAAACAACCATTTTTACTCCTAAGATGGATATTAAGTACGATTCTGAATATCAAAAAAAATATGCCAAAAATATTGAGTTGTTCAGTTGGTCTGGCGGAGATAAGAGATTAGCTGAATTTAAAACATCCAATTTTAAAGACTTAATATCATTGCTCTCTCTTTTTAGAAACGGGAAAAAACAATTAAGTCAATTACTTAAAAAAGAAAGCTTTGATTTCATACTTGCTCCATGGGTAATACCAAGCGGATATCTCGTTAGTAAAATCGCAAGAAAACATAAAATCCCATTTGGAGTATGGGCACTTGGATCTGACATCAATGTATATGGCAAGAAACCTTTTATATCAGGTTTGATCAAAAGAATAATCAAGAAATCTGATATTGTTTTTACAAACAACTTTCAAATGCAGAAAATGATCAACGAAAAATATAACGTTGATCCAACTATTCTTTTCACAAATAGACAATTATCCAAACCAAATTCATCGTATAAAAAATCTTCTCAGTTTAAAATACTATTTATCGGGAGGCTTGAATATGTAAAGGCCCCTGATATACTCTTAGAAGCTTTGTTGAATTCGGAGATCAAAGATTATTCCTTAAAATTCATTGGTGATGGTTCAATGAAAAAAGAATTAGAACTTTTTGTAAATTCGAATAATTTAGAAAACAAGGTGTCTTTTCTAGGTCAACAGGGTCAAGATGTAATTGCAGAAGAACTAATTCAAGCTGATTATTTAGTGATCAGCTCTAGAAGTGAAGGTATGCCGGTGGTTTTCTGGGAAGCTATGCAAATGAATACTCCTGTACTTTCTACAAATTGTGGAGATATTGAATATTATTGCAAGAAATATAATGTCGGTAGAGTTTCAGAGATCACTGTTGGATCACTTGGAGAACTTTTAAATTTTGCTTATAACTTTAAACCTCTCCGAGAAACTCTTTCAAAGAATACCCAAAAACTTGCAAATTTAACAGACATAAAATCTTCTACTGAGAAGTTTGACAAGATAATAACTGCCAAATTTTTGAATCTTAAAGATTAATTTATTTATAATTTTTCATTTATTCAATATTGACTTTAATAAGTTTGTTGAATATATTGCATTTAGTTGCGTTAAAGCTTGAAGTTGAAACTTGAAATAATTAAATATTCGTAATATCTCATGACAAAATTAAGTAAAGATCGATTATATTATTCTATAGGTGAAGTTGGAGAGATTCTAAACATTAATCAATCTACAATCCGTTATTGGGAAAAACAATTCTCCGAATTAAAACCTAAGAAAAAAACTAAAACCTCAAAGAGAAAATTTAACAACCTTGACATTCAGACTTTATTTCATATCAAACAACTTCTAAAAGATGATGAATTGTCAATAAATTCAGCTAAAGAAAAACTACTGGATTGGAAACCTGAACTACCTTTTGAGGAGTTATCTTCAGCTATAAAACGATCAAATATGAAAAAAGTAGATATTCATACGGATGAAATATTATCATCTATTCAAAGTATCAGAACTATCTTAAAATCAATTCGATAAATATTTATGCTGTCAAAAAAGAACCAAGTAAAAATAATTGCTGTTCTGGAGCATAAAAATTACAAATCTTTTCAGGATAATTTTATTGCTTACCCAACTGATACAAAAACTGTCTCTTCATTGGTTAAATTAGCTAATAAATTTAATTTCAACATAGCAACTGTAGGAAGTGGAAGCACTTTCAATAGTTCGGCAAATTTTGATAACATTTTATACCTATCTACTGCAAAATTGAATAATATAATTGAAATTGATATGCAAAATCTGTTTATAAATGTTGGAACGGGAATGATTTGGAGCAATCTTTTCAATGATCTTAATGAGAAATCAATGTTCTTTCCACTCCTCCATGAAAAAGATTGTGGTAGAACACTTGGCGGAATATTCTCAACTCTAAAACCTTTTTCTTCCGCAGCAACATATTTTAAAGGAATCGAATTTGTTTCTCCAACAGGTGAAATTATAAATTACGGATGTAAAACATTAAAAAATGTAGCGGGATATGACCTATCCCAATTTATGTTAGGAAGTTTTGGTAAATTTGGAATAATAACATCTGTTCTTATGAAATTATTTCCAACTGAAAAAACATTTTTTACTTGCGATACTATTTTCGACTCATGCTTAAGCGATACTAGCAGCATAGAATCAGCTCTGCTTTCCAGAATAAAAAAAAATATTGACCCAAGCAAAGTATTTGTTTAAATTACTAAGAAACAATAGCGAAAAGTACAAAGAGGGGGTTTATTGGCAATAAACGCATGCGAAATTTATGGTATAATGTAAATATTTTTCTATTGACAACGAGGGTTGTGATAGTTAAATTGTTAGGTAGATAAGTTACAAAATATGATTAATGCGATAAAAGATTGGGTAATTAAGCTGTAACTTATTCATTAGATTTAACAAAAAAAATATAATGTGTATTTACAATGACTAACTTAACGGAGGAATCAAAATGAAAAAATTCATGGTGCTAATGCTTGTTGTTATTGCAACGGGTGTTTTTGCGGGTGATTGGTACGGTAAAAAAGAATTGCTTACCGATATTCAACCGCATCAAACAAGTAAAGATACTGCTTGGTATGAGTATGGTGGGCCAGCCTATCAATGGGCTATCCCATACGAAAGAGCAACTTTCTATGATGCTACAACATTTGGGTTGACATACCCAATAACGTTGCATGCAATTACGTCTTACCTTAATACTGCTGATGTAGCTTTCGATTTCATAATCTATGATGCAGATGGGGAATCAGTATTATGGAGAGCAGATAGCCTTGTTTCAGCAGGCGGCTGGAACACATTATATTTAGATCCAGACTCATTGATAGTTCACAATGATTTCTATATCTCCGTTGCGCCTTACGAAGCTAATGGAACTCCTAATCAGGTAAGTGATGCTGGTGGTGATGATTCTAATCATAGTTTCTATGGATATCCTGGTAACTGGGTTCCATTTAATGGAGCGGATAATAGGTATGATTGGAACCACTCGTTCTACGCATCACCATACAACGGCACAGATGTTTTTGAACCTCAAATAGCAAGTATCGGTGGAACAGAAAATTTTATGGATGCGGATGCTAATATTACTCTTGAATTGATTGAATCAGATGCTGTAGTAGCTCCATTCAATGGTGAATATAGTACTGATGGTGGATCAACTTGGAATACTTTTGTAATGGATACTCCTGCTAAAGGTATATTCCCATTCACTGGAGTAATCCCTGGACAACCTGATGGAACTAACGCTTTAGTTAGATTTGTTGTTGAAGATGGTCTTGGAAACACGGGAACAACAGCTATGAGAACTATAAGTTGGGATAAGGATAACCCGATTTTATTTGAAGGGTTTGAAAATTTAGCTTTTCCTGCAAATGGTTGGACATTGAACACTACCGGTGTCGGATTCATTGAAGGTACTTCGCTTAATGATGGAGCAATTCATACCGGTTCAAAATCAGCATATCATGCAGATGATTCAGGTCCTCAAGATGATTGGTTGATCAGTCCTCTTGTTTCTTTACCTGCAGCAAATCCTTCAACACTTACTTTTTGGCAATACGCTAATTGGTTAAACTATGTAACAACAGGATATCATGAGATAGCAGTTTCTACTGATATGATAACTTGGGATGTTATATATACAGGTCATCCTGATGGTGGACCTACAGGTATTGGAAGAGTTTGGGATTATATGACTTTATCACTTATGGCATATATGGGACAAGACGTATATGTAGGATTCCGTTTCGTTGGAGATTGGGAAGACCAATGGTCAATTGACGACATTTCAATCCTGTATGATTATGAAGCACCTGAAGTTACGGGCATTATGGGAAATCCTCAAATGGATCCTATCGTCGGGGCATACTTGAATAATGACATGGTCCTTAACTTAGATGTGTTTGATCTATCTGGAGTTGCATCAGTTGTTGGACATTATACGTTCGATGAAGGTACAACTATTGTAGAACTTCCTTTTGCTCAAGCCAAAGGTACAGAACAATGGACTGCAACTATTCCTCAATTAGCAGCTGTAGACTCAGGTTTAATTAATTTCGATCTCACAGATGCTGGTGGTTTGTCAACAACATCTGCTGATTATCGTATTGATTTTATTGAAGATATGGAAACTCCGATTTTCAGTTATGTTACAGGAACTGAAGCATTTGTTAATCAACCAATGAACTTAACTGTTGTTTTTACAGATGAATCGGCAATTACTTCAGCAAGTGGAACTTACACAAAAGATATTTTTACTGCTCCGTACTCCTTCCCACTAACGGCATCTAAGTTACATGATTATACTTACGTAGGAACAATACCTGCTGAAGATGCTGAGCTTTTTGATGGAGAAGTAACATTTACTATCATTGACGCTGAAGACAACACTTTAACTACGGGTGTGTATACAGTTCAATGGAAAGATGGTCAACAGGAATTTTTCGAAGATTTTGAAGGCGGTTCAGGTGTTGTATGGGATTTTGGTTTAGGTACGACAAGTGGCACTTCTTGGGCTATTGTAGAAGAGGGTGAATATACTTCTCCAACTCACGCACTTACAGAGAGTCCTGGTGATAATTATGCAGACGAAGATACATTGATGGTTCAATTAGCAACTTCATTAGATTGGACAACTCGCTTGGGTGCTCAAATTTCTTTCATGTGTGCTTACGATATTGAAGCAGCGTTCGACTTCATGTATTTCGATGTTACAACAGATGATGGTGTTACTTGGACACAGTTAAAATCTTGGGATGGACATGCTGATTGGCATAGCGAAGCTATTTCTCTTGATGCTTTTGTTGGTACACCTACCTTCAATCTCAGATGGAGATTCATCTCTGATGGAGCATCTAATGAGAATGGTATGTACATTGATGATATAGCTATAAATACATATAATTTAGATCATATTGCTCCTTTACCTGTTTATGCCGCACCTGAGTACCTTGAAGGAGTACTAGGAGATTTTACAGATACTCTTAATATACTTGATGGTACTGGTGTTTCCGCTGCCAAAGTAATTTATAGTGTTGATGGTACTCCACAGACTGATATAGATGCTACACTTGTATCAGGTGATGAATGGCAATTCATTATCCCAGCTCAGCTACCTGGTGCTGTAATTGAATATACTTTCTGGGCTGAAGATAATTCAGCATTCAGTAATTCAGGAACATCATCTAAAATGTATAAAATTATAGCTGGTGATCACCAAGTTTACGATAATGGCTACGTTAGTTACTACAGCACAAATGACGAAATAGGTGCTGCTAGAGCAGTTAGACAAACAGTTCCTGGTTCAGACGCAATGACTACTTATGGAGCAGAACTTGCTTACGTCTTGATAAGAAACTATGCTGCGCCTGGTCTAATATCAGATGATATGACTGTTCATGTTTGGCAAGATGATGGAACTGGACAACCTGGCGTTGAAGTTATCGCTCCATTTGATGTTGCTCCTCAATCAAACGATCTAGTGAACACAAGTGCAATGACAATGATCGACCTTAGATCTTTTGGTTTAACTGTTTACGGTGACTACTGGGTTGGTTTCTCAAATGAACATGGTGAAGTTAGTTATACTTTCACAAGAACTAGTGAAGATCCTGCTCCATATTTTGGAAGATCGTCTTATGCTTCTTGGAACGGTTCAAGCTGGGATTGGACTCTTGCTACTGTTGATAATTACCATTTTAGGTCTGTTCTAGGAGCAGCATCTGGTATTGAAGAATCAAATATACCAATGACTACTTCTTTAGCTCAGAACTATCCAAACCCATTCAACCCTACAACTACTATTAACTTTACTATCGCTAGTGAAGCTAAAGTATCTTTAGTTGTTTATGATGTGATGGGTAGAGCAGTTGCTAAGCTTGTTGATGGTAACTTATCTCAAGGTTCTCACAAAGTATCTTTCGATGCTTCTAGCATGGTTAGTGGTGTTTACTACTACAACCTTAAGTCTGGAAATGTGAACCAAACTAAGAAAA
>WTAK01000377.1 GCA_013139625.1 Candidatus Delongbacteria bacterium
ATATAAGTCTTTCCAACTTGCCGTGCTCCTTGCAGTAAAAGTGGTTTTCTATGAGAGGTATTTTTCCAATTTAATAATTGATTATAGATACTTCTCTTCATTTTACCTCCTGAAAAGTGTTACAACAATATAATATTATCTCCGAAAAAACGCAATATTTATTTTAATTTATCTCCAAAAAAGTGTTATACAACCTTAAATTCATCTCCCAAAAATCGTAATTTCATAGCTAATCTTTGACTTTAAAACAAATATTACAATTACTCATTTGAAAACGATAAATAAATTAGATAAAATGATTTTTTATGGGGTTGTTTTTAAATAATGGGATCCGTAGGGGCGAACCCTTGTGGTCGCCCTATAAATTTATATGTTTTACATTAAACGGGCAGGCACAAGACCAGCCCCTACGAACATATTTAAATTCGGATACAATATAAAAAAATCGTTATAATTAAAAAAAGGGCGTATATCGATACGCCCCTACATTGTTTCTTTAATTCGTTTGGAAAATGTTTATATCTTTAACCCATAAGGTTCAATAACCTTATTCAACGCATCCTTCCCTTCGAAGTACGAAAGCAAAACCCCATAATTCGTAAAACTAACACCAGATTCGATAAGGTCTTCTATCCTAGCAGCAATAGCCTGCTGATCAAGCATACATCCACCACAATGAATCACAAGTTTATATTCTTTCAGCTTATCATACTCAGCAAAGACCCTCCCAAAATAATGATCTACCTGAATAGTCCCCTTCCCAAATAACTCATCCATCTTTCTAGGAATCTGTACAGTACCAATATCCTCACCTTTCCTATCATGGTTACAACCTTCCGCAATAAGAACTTTATCACCGGGCTTTAGCTCCTGAAATGCTTTGATCCCGTTAACGAACATTTCAAGGTTTCCTCTGCTGAGAAAATTTATCATTACTATAGAAAAAGTAGTGACCATAAAATTAGAACCTTCAGTCCACTTTGAAACAATATCCATAGCTTGAGAATCAGTTATCAGCAATTGAAGTTTATTATCTTTGTTCAAATGAGCAATGAACTCATCAAATCTTTTCTTTTCTTCTGCAACTTCCTCTGACTTAATACTACGAGCTTTTCCAAGGTTCATTCTATATGCAAAAGTTGGAACGTATCTTCTAACAAGATATTCTTCTATCATCATCTGTGGTCTAAGAAATCTTCCTTCCGGAGATTCTTCATCAATAGGAATATTGAGGAAAACTATCTTATTTGGATCCATCGTTGGTAGCAGAGGAGTCTTTATCTGCTGTAACTTTGAATTTGATTTGATAAAATCTATAAGCTGCTTATAATTTATTTTTTCTATGAGTTCCAGTTCAAGAACAGGAAAAAGATCATTAGGATTGACTTTATTTAATAGATCAGTTAGATGACTTGGAGAATCTTTAAAACTGTTCACTATTATAAATAATTCTTTGCCTCTTTTCTTTGCAAGTTCAACGATCTCAGCCTCAGTAGAAAAATTACCATTTAAATAATCTTCGTTGTTACTGTTCAGAACAAGTAAAACTATATCAGATCTTTTCAGAGCATTAAAAGATTTTATTTTCTTCTTCTCTCCAAGTACTCCAATCTCATCAATACCGGCAGTATCAAATATCTTTACAGGTCCAAGTTCATGAATTTCCATAACAGTGGTCTTAACATCTGCTGTTGTACCCGGAGTATTATCAACAATAGAAGTTTCATGCTGTGTAAGCAGGTTCATCAGGGTTGATTTACCCGAATTAACTCTTCCAAAAATACCTATATTAATTCTTTTCATATTTAACCTTTAATTCTTTTCGCAAAATGCTTCGAATCACCCCATTCATTCAGAGCTACAACAGCGCCTGTTGATTTTATTCTTGCCATGATACAACCTTTACACTTTTCTGCTTCCTCATCAAGGCAAGGTTTACCTTCATACAGCAAATAGCTTTCTCTATATTTCACCGGAGTAAGATTAGGCATGATCACATTCGCACCTGCTTTGATAGCTTTTTCACGACCTACAGGATCAAGCGTCTGCATAGCAGTTGTTGCTGCAATATTGATATCCGGCATAATTAATCTTAGAATTGCAACCATTCTTAAGGACAGCTCAAATCTATCTAGCTTAGGTATAAGAATATCTCTATCTTCATACATCGGTGTATCTTCACTTTCAATATAAGGTCCCATACCGACCATATCCACATCAAAATTCTTAATAAAAATAAGATCGTCCGCCAGATGCCCGATATTTTGCCCCGGAAGTCCTATCATAACACCTGTACCTGTCTGATACCCATTCTCTTTTACAAGGTTTAAAGCTTTAACACGTTCATCAAAACTGTGCATCTTATCAGCAGGATGATACTTTGTATAAAGGTCTCTATTTGATGTCTCTATACGAATAAGGTATCTGTGCCCACCTGCTTTGAACCAGCGTTCTAAAATATCAGAAGTTTGTTCACCGAGAGATAAAGTAATCCCAAGTTTACCATCTGATAATTTCTTGATCTCTTTCAGCAGATATTCAATTTTATCAGTGAATTCTACAGAAGATACTTCACCTGCCTGAATAACTATACTACCGTATCCTTCATCATAGGCAAATTTTGCACAAGCAAGAACTTCTTGGTCGGTCATAGTATATCTTCCCTGTTTATCATTCCCACGCCTTATACCGCAGTAATAACAATTCTTGGCACAGATATTAGAATACTCTATTAAACCTCTAAAATATACATTATTTCCGATCGTTTCATTTCTGACCGCCCCTGCTTTTTCAAGAAGCAGTTCATGATCATCCTTCGTTGAAGGAGAAAGTAAAGTTATAATATCGTCTCTTGTTAGGTCTTTCTTATTTAAAATAGTTTCATATTTATTCATAGGTTATTCCATTCTTTGTTTTTCATTCCCCTCCCGCGGAGGGGTGTCAGCCGATAGCTGACGGGGTGGTAGAACTATGTTTTAATAGTAAATATCTCTTTTACCTTTCTTGATCTTTTCAACGTTCTCAAGAACTTCTTTTCTTTTTTTAGCACTCAGAACATTCTCAGGTAAAGTTCTTTCTATCAGTGCATAACCTTTTTTCTTGAGTGTATCATTTGCAAAGTCTTCAAGATATTCTGTAAAAGTAAATACAGCATTAGGATAGCAATGAGCTTTAATAAGACCCGGTTTTGCTAGATCCATAAAATCCTTACCTACTCTTCCAAGCCTATAACAACCGGTACAGAAACTTGGAATATGATCCATATCCACGATATCCTCAATAACTTCGTGAAGTGACCTGTGATCTCCTAACGAGAATTGGGCATCTGAGTGATCCTTCTTTGAATATCCACCAGGATCAGATTTAGAACCTGCACTTATTTGAGATATACCTAAGTGAAGAGCTTCTCTTCTTGTTTTAGCATTTTCTCTGGTACTTAAAATTATACCGGTATATGGAACGGTTATTCTTAAAATTGCGATTATTTTTCTAAAATCACTGTCTGTAACAGGGTGTGGCGGATTTGAAGCCACATCTGAGCCTGTTGCAGGTTCAAGTCTAGGAACTGAAATTGTATGCGGTCCTACACCAAATTTATCTTCAAGATGTTTTATATGCTGAAGCAATGCCATGATCTCATATTTATAATCAGTTAGACCGAATAGGATACCTATACCAACATCGTCGATACCGGCTTCCATAGCCCTATCCATTGCACCAAGATGATAATCATAGTCAGATTTCGGACCTGATTGATGCATCTTTCTATATGTTTCTTCATGATAAGTTTCTTGAAACAGCTGGTAAGTTCCGATATTTGCTTCTTTTAATCTTTTATAATCTTCTACTTCAAGAGCTGCTATGTTAACATTTATCCTTCTAATATTACCTTTAGGTTTCTGTACTGCGTATATTGTTTTTAGAGCATCAATAGTGTAATCAACCCCATTTCTCCCAAGACCTTCTCCTGAAACTAAAAGTACTCTTTTATGACCTTGCTCGATCAATGCCTCAGTCTCTTCAGCGATCTGCTCCATGGTTAAAGTATTCCTATGGATCGACTTATTACTTTTTCTAAAACCGCAGTAAAGACATTCATTATTACAAATGTTTGAGACGTAAAGTGGAGCAAAGAGAACGAGTCTTTTGCCATAAATTGTCTCCTTGATAAAATTAGCAACTTCTGCCAACTTATCAATATCTTCTTTTGACTCAACTAAAAGTAACCGCTCTGCTTCTTCAAAACTTAACCCTTTAAGTTTTCTAGCTTTTTTTAAGATCTTATCCAATTCTTTTTCATCAGGAGCAACTGCATTCTTCAAATACTCTTCGATCTTTTTGTCGTCTATAAAGTTTTTCATTTTTATGTCCATCGGTTTATTAGTTTCAAAGGTAATATACAAACATATTGATACAATAACATGAGATAAATCACATATTGTGAATTAATTCACAGATGAAAGCAACTGAACAAAAAAAAGGTGGGGAAATCCCCACCTTTAAGTCAATTATTTTACAAGTGCTTCAAATTCATCTCTGAACTTCTCGACCATCGCCTTGATCGGAACTGAGAAAGCTTCACCTGTAGGGCAAATAGTAGTTCCCGGTACTGTAGAGCAGATATTAACAATAGTATCAATATCCTGCATAGTACCTTCACCACAAACAACTAGCTTCTTAAGAAGCATTCTAAGAGAATCCGATCCATGACGACATGGAGCACATCTTCCACATGATTCATGAGCATAGAACTTTATAGTTCTGTAAGCAAGCTCAGGAATAGAGAATTCATCGTTAATGACCATGATACCACCTGATCCAAGACCTGTACCATGCTTTATACATGAATCATAATCCATGTTCAAAGTTGCAAGTTCTTCAGGTTTTAATATCTGAACTGAAAGTCCACCAACGATAGCAGCTTTAAGGTTACCCTTAACTCCACCTGCAGCTTCGATCAGCTTATTAAAAGGAACACCCATTGGATATTCATATACACCAGGCTTGTTTACATTACCACTGATACCAAACAATTTAAAACCTGTATTGTTCTCATATCCAAATCCTTTAAATGCATCAGCACCTTTCTCTATTATGAAAGGAACACTTGCGATCGTTTCAACATTGTTCACAATAGTTGGACATCCGTAAAGTCCTTCTACAGCTGGGAATGGAGGTTTGATTCTTGGCTCGCCTCTTTTACCTTCAACAGATTCGATAAGTGCAGTTTCTTCACCACATACATAAGCTCCGGCACCTCTGTGAACTATGATATCGAAATCATTAAGTTGACCATCAGCTTTTGCTTCTTCAACAGCTTTATCAAGAATATCAGCGATCCAGTCGAACTCACCTCTGATATAGATAAAACCAAGTTTTGAACCGATAGCTCTAGCAGATATGATCATACCTTCTATAAGTAGATGCGGATCATATTCCATGATTTGTCTATCTTTGAATGTTCCCGGTTCACCTTCATCTGCGTTACAGATCAAATAAATTGGTTTCTCTGTTCCTTTCGGAATAAATCCCCATTT
>WTAK01000344.1 GCA_013139625.1 Candidatus Delongbacteria bacterium
CAGTTCATTGAAGCGGGGGAAATATAATCCCAATTACATCTCAAGTCAAATTTATTAATCGTGGTTTCAAATATTGAAACTATAATTTTTAATCATAGTTGAAAGAACTAGGATGATTTATAACTATTCCTTTATCCTTACAAGCTTGAACTATATATTCAATACTCTCAGAGAATATCTCTTTGGCTTTTTCATTGTCATGCAAGACCAGAATTGATCGATCCTGTAGATATGAATCGACTAACCTTCTCACATGTGAAAAATCCCCGGTATGATCACCTGTAAGTAAAGACCACAACATCATAGTACTACCCAATTTTTTCAAGGCTTTTGATGTATGATGATTGAATCTGCCATAAGGCGGTCTCACCAATTTAGCACCCTTACCTGTGATATTTTTAATAAGGTCATCTGTTTTCTTAAAACTTTTATCGTGTTTCTTCTTACTGCTGAGCAATAATTGCTTATGATCGTAGCCATGATTTCCAATCATATGACCTTTATTTATCATTCTTTCAAAATACTCCGGGTATTTTTCTATATTCTTTCCTGTGCAAAAGAAAATAGCTTTAATTTTATGCTTGTCAAGTACCTCCAGAACTTTACCTGTATTCTCAGAAGGACCATCATCTATTGTGATTAAAATACCATCTGTTTCTATATCCCAGATTATATGGGGAAACAACATTTTTACCAATTTTGGTGGATGATTAAAAAGATCCAATTTCTACTCCGGAAACTTTACAGTTCTTGCCATTAGGTCCAACTGAATAATGTATGGATATTTTTCTCTCTCCGGCGCAAATACGGCTCCATCGACTAGATAAAGCATATCTTTTTTAACAAATCCGTAAGTAAAGAAAGGTCCGCCACCTTCTAAGTATTCCCATAGACCTTGTGCCTTAATACATCCTTTTGCAAAAGTAGAATCTGATTTAAAAGTAAGAAGTTCTGTGTTTATTCTTACACTATCTCCAAATTGACTTCCTGCAGCATCTCGTAAAACAACAATATTATCCTCCAGTGAAAGATTTTCATCAAACTCACCTTTGATAACAGTTAGCCATCTATCAGGATTCCATCTTCTGAACCTTATAAAATCTATATCTTCGCCTTCATTAACTATAGCAAAGTCATGAGGTACAAAAAGGTCTATCCCTTTCTTCTCTTTAGCTAATTTTTGAGCACCTTTAGCGTTGAATCTATCAAATAGATTATCTTTGATTTTCGCGACCATCTTATCATTAAATATATCAAACATCTTACCCTTGTGCTTCTCTAAATATTGGCTCAAGTACATCTCCTTTGAATCCAACAGAAATAATATCAATTGCCCTTTAGCCCAAATATCATTCTTAACTACATAATAATATTCACTTTCCCTCACACCTTCTTTTATCTTATCTGTAAAGATCGCTGAAATGTACTCAGATTCTTCTGTATATCCATCAATATCAGCCAACATTATTATATTCTTGAATTTATGACCACTTTTCTTAAATTTTGCCAAAGACATTCTTTTTAAAGTAAATCTTTCTTCCAACATTGGAGTATAGATCGCGTCTGTATATATATTTTCTAAGGCCGGCTTGAACATATCGAACATTTCTTCATCTGCAACTACAATTATTTGACTCTCTTTCCCTACTGCTCTACTTTTTATTCCTGAACATGAAATAACAACAAGTGATAATAAAATCAGAATTACCAATAGTACTCTATTTTTTATCTTCAATCTTAACCCCCATTTTATTTAGCTCATCTCTGACTTTATCTGCTTCTGCCCAATTTTTCTCTGCTCTAAATTGATCTCTCTTTTTGATCAATTCATCTACTATATTCTGATCATCAGCACTTAATTCTTTCTCTTTCTTCTCTTCAAAATCAAACACTTCAAAAATAGAATTCATAGATCTTAAGAAAGATAATATCTCTTCTTTATTCTCTGAAGAGATCCCTGTTTTGGTTATCTGCTTTCTGATAGATTTCATAAATCCAAATAAAGGTGCAAGTGCTCCTGAAACATTCAGATCATCATCCATTGCTTTTTCAAATTGCTGCTTTGTAGATTTTATTATTGATGCAATAGATTTGTTCTCTTGTGTTTCTTCTGATTTGATAATAAATTGAATAAATTCGTTGAATTTATCTATCGTTTTTTGAGATTCTTGAAGTTTTTCTTCTGTAAAATTCAATTTTGATCTATAGTGAACACTTACAAAAGTGAACCTGATTGACTCAGGTGTATATCCAAGTTTTAAAAGATCCTGTACCGTAAAGAAATTACCGAGAGATTTACTCATCTTTTCATTGTTTACAACAACTCGACTCTTATGCATCCAATAGTTTACATATTTTTTATCATTTGCTGTCTCAGATTGAGCAATTTCACTTTCATGGTGTGGAAATTTATTATCTTCACCACCTGTATGAAAATCCAATGTTTCTCCAAGATACCTTTTACTCATGGCGCTACATTCAATATGCCATCCGGGAAAACCACTTCCCCATGGACTATCCCATTTCATAATATGGTTTTCATTCTTGCCGATAAGCTTTTTCCATAGGGCAAAATCAAATGCTGATCTCTTATCTTCGTTGACCTCTACTCTTGCACCAGCTTGTAACGATTCAATAACATTCCCTGATAAATTTCCATATTTTTTAAACTTTGAAATGTCAAAATAAAGACCATCAGAAGTCTCATAGATAACATCTTTTTCCTCAAGAGTTTTGATCATATCTATCATTTCTTCAACATGTTCGGATGCTCTTGGATATTTGAATGCCGGTAAAAGTCTAAGATCTTTTATATCTTTCATGAATAATTCTTCATAATGTCTCGCAATTTCCCAAACAGTTTTATTCTCTCTTTTGGAAGCTGCTTCTAATTTATCCTCTCCATCGTCAGTAACTTCATTGTCATCGGTCAAATGGCCTACATCGGTTATATTCATGATCCACTTTACATCATAACCACTGTATTTGAAGTATCTAACCAAAATATCCGCCATCAAGAAAGCCGAGAAATTCCCTACGTGTGCATTACTGTAAACTGTTGGTCCACAAGTATAAATATTCATTTTTCCTTCAGTAACCGGTTTGAATTTTTCTTTCTTTTTTGTGTAGCTGTTATATATCTCGAACATTTTGTACCTATGTTGTTAAATTCAATTGCCTATACATTATATATGATTTTGACTGATAAATCAATACCTAATCCTATAATACCCTAATCAGTATATCAATATAGTACATACTTGACAAATATACTTTTATGATGTATCTTTATACTATAATATAGGAGACACTATTATGAAAACACTATCATTAAAATTGAACGATACAATCTTCGGAGAAACAGAAAAAATTCTTTCGGATACAAAACAATCAAGAAACGGATATATTAACGAAGCAATAAAATTCTATAACCGTGTTCAAAAACGAAGAATTTTAGAAAAAATGCTGATTACTGAATCTAAACTGGTTAAAAAAGATTCATTAGAAGTACTGAAAGAATTCGAAGAGGTTGATTATGCGAATTAGACAATATGAAATATGGATTGCAGATCTTAATCCTCAAGTAGGTACAGAACCCGGAAAAACCAGACCTGTTTTAACGGTTCAAACTAATCTTCTAAATAAAATACCTCATCCTTCAACTATTATTTGCCCGTTAACAACAAAGATTGAAAAAAAATCTAAGATCTTAAGGGTACACTTAAAAAAAGGAATGGCAAACCTTCAGAAAGATTGTGATATAATGATCGATCAGATAAGAGCAATCGATAATAAACGATTAATCAATAAAGTAGGAACTTTACCTGCTGAATTATCCGATATCGTTAAAGAAAATATTAAAATACTAATTGATTTAGAATGAATGGATTTTAAAGAAATGACCCTGAGAAAATTCAGGTTGATGATACGCCCCTACCAATTTTTAAAATAAAAAACAAAATTCCTCTTGCATTTTGCACATATGTTCATTATATTTCTCTCAAACAACGGAGAAGGTATGCCAAGACCTAAGAAAAATAGAAGCGTATTAAAACCACCAATGTTCACAGAATTCAAACCGGTTGGAATACCAAGTAGAGCATTAGTACAGACCTATTTGACTTTAGATGAATATGAAGCATTTAGGTTAGCTGATCACTTAGGATTTGGGCATGAAGAGGCATCTGAAGAGATGGATATTTCAAGATCAACTTTTACAAGATTGATAGAACAGGCAAGAAAAAAAGTTGCCGGGATGTTGATCAATGGAAATATTTTAACTATAGAAGGTGGAAACATACATTTTAGAAAAAATACTATCCGCTGCAACTCATGTGGGCATATGTTCAATATAGATATAAGCACAACTATAACAAAATGCCCGGAATGTAACTCTGACAGATTACAAAATCTTGCAGGTAATTTCGGACATGGTAGGTGTTGCAGGGGAATAAATAAATAAAAGTGCCATCTGTTAAGAGACACTAAGGAGGTAATTATTATGCCAAGAGGTGACAGAACAGGACCAAGCGGAAATGGAGCAATGACAGGAAGAAGAATGGGTAATTGTACAGGAAATAACCAAAACTATGGAAGAGGTGACGGTGGTGGTTTTGGAAGAGGCGGAGGAAGAGGCTGAGGTAGAAACTCTGATTCTGTAGAAAATGAGGGTAGAGCGCTTAAAGAGCAATTAAGCTCTATTGAGAA